>NZ_JALXVO010000047.1:0-32809 GCF_025151705.1 Paenibacillus sp. p3-SID1389
AGAAAAAACTGACGAGAATTAAATCTCGGTTTATTACTCACTCGTTGTTCAGTTTTCAAAGATCAACTTCGTTGTCGTCTTATCGGCGACAACTCTTATAATATATCACCCTTTTGCGAAACTTGCAAGACTTTTTTTTAACCAATGAATTCCATTCTTACTTACCGTCTCACAAATCTCAGCGGGTAAGTAATAATATACCCCAAAACGATCCCAAAAATCAACCCTAGGAAAGAACTTCCTCAATATGCAGATGTCTCTCTACAACCAAGTTGACGATTCGGCCTTGAACCGATACCATTGGGCGCGTCGGATGATTCCGGTCGGAGAATACAATCTCCCCTTCACTCCCATTGCTTAAGCGTACCCGCGTACCGTGATGGAATTGGGTTACCTTATCCACGAAGGTTTGAACAACGCCGGGATCCAGCTTACCAAATGCCTCAGACCGGATTTCCTCCAGCACTAAATAAGGCGATTTCGCTTTACGGTATCGACGATGTAACGTCATGGCATGGAAAATATCCGCCACGCTAACGATTTTCGCGTAGATATGAATTTTATCGCCGGTCAACCGGAACGGATAACCCGTACCATCCATCTTCTCATGATGTTGCAGCGCCGTCAGCCGGACGCCTTCATTAATCGCGGCAGTTTTGCGCAGCTGCTGATAGCCATAGGTCGTGTGCATCCGCATTTCCTCAGCTTCATCCGCAGTCAACTGCGTTGGCTTATACAGGATCAACGGATCGATTTTCGTATTTCCGATATCGTGCAGCAATCCGGCAAATGCCACCTGCATCCAGTCTTTCTGGGGCAACCCATGCCATTGCGCCAGCAAATAGGACGTGATAGAGCAGAGAATGGCGTTATGGTACATATAATCGTATTCGTTCATATTGCGCGGCATAAACGTCAGCACATTGTAATGCTTCAACTGGCGGACGAGCACCTCCAATTGATTGCGGAGCTCGTAAATCGGCAGCTCTGCAGCCAACACGGATTGAAACGCGCTTTTCGTTAAATGCAGCATCCGGTCGTATTCAAGGTGCAACGAAGTTAATGGACTAATCGCCGCCCCCGCTGCTCCTGCCGAAGCTAACTTGGTAGATTCATGAACCTCTGTCGCCTTTCGCTCAGGAACCACAAAGTCTTCCACTTCAATCTGACGGATCATAAAGGCGCGCAGGATATCCAAATCTCTCGGAAGCAAAACCTTGCCCTTCTGCAGCAAAAGACCGCCCAATGGACTATATACGTGATTCATCAACTTAACTCCCGGTTTGACATCCTCGATTGAGATACTAACCATCCTTTATTCTCTCCTTAGGGTAAGACTAGGATTCCAAGTCACTACAAACCCAATATTTTCTAGGTATAAAGAACTATTGAGCACTAATCTTATTATAGTACGCTGGTAAAATAGCAAGCAATCTTTCTTTTTCGTAGGAAAAGAACGCCACAAGAGCCTCCGAAACTAGACAGCCAAAAACGTGCTTAACTCCAAAAAAAAAACGAGCCTTAGACTCGATTTCTAAGGCTCGCTTGCTCCCGAGGTTGGGCCGTCATTTACGACTTCCCACCCTAGTTAGATTTTCAAACACGCGACTATTGCTGCGGTCTCGAAACAGGGGAATCATTATTCTTCGTTAGGATCTTGCCCAGGTTCCGAACCATGGCCTTCAACCGCTTGCCCTTGGTCCTGGGAGGACTCAGCTTCTCCCTCTTGGTCTTCTTCCTCACTCTTGTCCGTGCGGCAAACCGTCGCCACGGTATCGTCTTCGCGGATGTTGATCAGCTTCACGCCTTGCGTGTTCCGGCCCATGGTGGAGATACCCTCCATGCTCGTTCGGATCAGCGTACCGCTCGCGGTAATGATCATCAGGTCCTCTTCATCCTTAACGACCTTGAGTCCGACAACCGTACCGTTCTTCTCCGTGACATTGATCGTTTTGATCCCCTTACCGCCGCGGCTTTGCGTGCGATATTCGGAGATCGGCGTCCGCTTGCCGTAACCATTCGCGGTTACGATCAAGACATCCTGCCCCGGAACCACAACGTCCATGCCGATGACAGAGTCGCCTTCATCCAGCGTGATCCCTTTAACACCGGTAGCTGCCCGGCCCATAGAGCGTACATCGCTTTCTGGGAACCGGATCGACATGCCTTGTGCTGTACCCATGATCACTTCTTCATTGCCATCGGTCAGCTTCACGTCGATTAACGTATCGTCTTCGCGCAGGTTGACGGCAATCAATCCGCCCTTGCGGATGTTGATATAGTCTTCGATTGGCGTCTTCTTGACGATCCCTTGCTTCGTAGCAAAGAACAAATACTTGTTATCGTCAAAACGCTCGACCTCGATAACCGCATTGACCGTCTCGCCCTGCTCAATCTGAATCAGGTTAATAATTGGCGTCCCCCGAGCCGTACGTCCCAGCTCTGGAATCTCGTACGCTTTGAGGCGATACGCCTTGCCGCGATCGGTAAAGAACATCAGATAATGATGGGAGTTCGTCACGAACAGATGCTCCACGAAATCATTATCCTTGGTGTCCATCCCGACAACGCCGCGCCCGCCGCGCTTCTGGCTGCGGTACGTTGTCACCGGCAACCGCTTGATGTAGCCGGTATGCGTAATCGTGATGACCACTTCCTCTTGAGGAATCAAATCCTCGTCGAGGATGCTTTCTTCACCGATCGTAATTTCCGTACGGCGTTCATCCGCGTATCTCTCACGGATTTCCTGCAGCTCTTCACCGATAATTTTCAGCACGAGCTGTTCATTGGCCAGAATCTCACGATATTCAGCGATCTTCTGGAGCAATTCGTTATATTCGTCTTCGATCTTCTCGCGCTCCAATCCGGTCAACCGGCGGAGTCTCATATCGAGAATCGCTTGTGCTTGTTCAAGGCTCAGACCAAAACGGGTAATCAAGCCTTCACGGGCTTCTTCATCCGAATTTGATCCCCGGATCAAAGCGATAACTTCATCAATGTGATCCAAGGCGATCCGCAAACCTTCCAGGATATGCGCCCGGGCTTCGGCTTTCTTCAAATCAAATTCGGTGCGCCGGCGAACAACTTCAACCTGATGCTGTAGATAATGACTCAAGACATCTTTCAGCGTCAGAATCTTCGGTTCATTGTTTACGATCGCCAGCATATTAATGCCAAAAGTGCTTTGCAGCGCCGTATGCTTATACAGGTTATTCAGCACGACGTTCGGATTGACGTCCCGCCGAAGCTCGATAACCACGCGCATGCCGGTGCGATCCGACTCGTCGCGCAAGTCGGTAATCCCGTCAATTTTCTTCTCACGTACCAGTTCGGCGATTTTTTCAACCAGACGGGCCTTGTTGACCTGATAAGGAAGCTCCTCCACGACAATCCGTGCTTTGTTGTTGTGCTCCTCAATCGTGGTCTTCGCCCGCATCGTAATCGAGCCGCGTCCCGTCGTATACGCCTGGCGGATCCCCGAACGGCCCAAGATATAAGCAGCCGTAGGAAAATCCGGGCCTTTGATATAATCCATCAATTCCAGCGAACTGATCTCCGGATTCTTGATTAACGCCTGAACCCCGTCAATGACTTCCCCTAAGTTATGCGGAGGGATATTCGTCGCCATCCCAACTGCGATCCCCGACACCCCATTGACCAGCAGGTTCGGAAAGCGGGAAGGCAGCACGACCGGTTCCTGCTCCTCGCCGTCGTAGTTCGGCATGAAATCAATTGTTTCTTTGTTGATGTCACGCAGCATTTCCATGGCGATTTTGGATAAACGCGCTTCCGTATACCGCATCGCCGCGGCCATATCCCCGTCGACGGAACCAAAGTTGCCATGGCCTTCGACAAGCATATATCTCATCGAGAAATCCTGCGCCATCCGCACCATCGTCTCGTAAACGGCGGAATCACCGTGAGGATGATATTTACCGATGACTTCACCGACGATTCTCGCTGACTTCTTAAATGGTTTGTCCGGATGCATTCCTAAATCCGACATCGCATAGAGAATGCGACGATGCACCGGCTTCAAACCATCCCGCACATCCGGCAACGCACGGCTGACAATAATGCTCATGGCATAGTCCATAAAGGACTCGCGCATTTCCACATTAATGTCCCGATCTATGATTTGAGAGAATTTTTCTTCCGCCATGCTGGACCTCCTTCATAATCTATCCACGTGCCTTCGTATGGGAAAAAGCCCGAAAAACCGCCACTTTCATTATATTACTTTCACAAATCAAGCTCAATTAAACGTGACCGGCCTTGTAACACGATCCATATAGACAGCAAAAAATTAGGGATGTGTCCACTCCCATCGAATCGAACGTTCATACACTACGGATATAGGCATTTTCTTTGAATCGCTGAAAAAGCTTATAAAATCCCCATATCTTATAATTATACCATTGTTTTTCTCTTCTGTCCTATGTTTTTCGCATATCGCATAGATGACAACGGGCCGGTTCCGGTCCGAAAGAAAGGAAGGATAAACGATTTGACGATCCAACGTATTGCAAGCAAGTGGGAGAAAACGAAAGTGATCTACCAGAAGGAATCCCTTCGTCCCTACATTCCGGATACGCGAAAATATTCCTTTGAGCATCTTCGGGATATGCTGGAGGAATACGGCTATGTCTTCGTCAAACCGGATCACGGCACCTATGGCATTGGCGTGATGAGCATTGAGAAATGGACGGATGACCTTAGCCCAGGCAGCCCGCTTCAGTATAAGCTCAGGTACGGAATTGAATACGAGCTGTACCCGACGATAGAGGAGCTTCACGACGCACTTGTCGCCAAGATGGGGTCTGAACCTTATCTGATCCAAAAAGGCATCCGTCTGCTCACCTACCGCCGCCGCAGGTTCGATATCCGCGCCCTCGTCCAGCAAACCCCGCGTAAGTCCTGGGAGACGACTGGATTTATCGGACGGATTGCTGCACAGCAGAAGGTCATCACCAACTATCATGGCGGCGGCAGCGTCATGCTCATTGAGGACCTGCTTAGCTCCTATATGACCCCCAAAGAGTTTGCCGAGAAGTACAAGGAAATGAAATCCATCGGCGTCCAGGCAGCCATCCAACTGGCTCGGAAATTTCCGCAGCTCAAGGAAATCGGGTTGGACATCGCCATCGACGAACAGTACCAAATCTGGATTTTGGAAATCAATACGAAGCCAGCTCTCTTCCCCTTCAAAATACTTCATCCCAAAGAGGTTTACCAAAAGATCCGGCGC
Organism: Paenibacillus sp. p3-SID1389; assembly: GCF_025151705.1. Lineage (NCBI taxonomy): Bacteria > Bacillati > Bacillota > Bacilli > Caryophanales > Paenibacillaceae > Paenibacillus > Paenibacillus sp. p3-SID1389. The sequence continues at coordinate 5,249 of NZ_JALXVO010000047.1, forward strand.
TACGCTATCGCTTACGGCCGATTGAAGGCCAAATCCGCCAAAGCGAAATAGGAAAAAGGCTGTTCCCATCCTTCCGGATGCAAGTCCGGATCGTATAGAACAGCCTTATCTATTGGCTCCCGATATCGCTTAGATATCGAGATTCTTAACGTATTTCGCATGCTCGTGAATGAATTCGCGCCGCGGTTCGACGTTATCACCCATCAGTGTATCAAAGATCGCATCCGCCTGGATGGCGTCAGAGATCGAGACTTGCTGCATCACACGGCTCTCCGGATCCATTGTGGTTTCCCAGAGCTGTTCGGCGTTCATCTCGCCTAGACCTTTGTACCGCTGCACGTTCACTTTAGCGCCCTCGCCAAATTCAGCGATGATTTGATCGCGTTCTTTCTCGGAGTTGGCGTAACGAACGACTTTGTTGCGTTCGATTTTGAACAGTGGCGGCTGCGCGATGTAAACATAGCCTGCTTCAATGATTTTGCGCATGTAGCGGAAGAAGAAGGTTAAGAGCAATGTACGGATATGCGCCCCGTCGACGTCAGCATCCGTCATGATGATAATTTTATGGTACCGCGCCTTCGAAATATCAAAATCTTCACCAATTCCGGTGCCAAGTGCCGTGATGATCGCCCGAATCTCCGCATTGCCGAGGATGCGGTCAAGCCGTGCTTTCTCGACGTTCAGGATCTTCCCACGCAGCGGCAAGATCGCCTGGAAGTGACGATCCCGTCCTTGCTTTGCCGACCCGCCCGCCGAGTCCCCTTCGACGATATACAGTTCGCTGATCGAGGCGTCCTTCGAAGAGCAGTCAGCCAGCTTGCCTGGCAGGGCGCTGACTTCCAGTGCGCTCTTGCGCCGCGTCAGTTCGCGCGCTTTCCGAGCAGCTTCCCGCGCCCGCGAAGCTTGAAGCGATTTCTCCAGAATGCGCCGGGACACGGACGGATTCTCGTCCATGAACTCCTGCAGCTTCTCGGCAAAGAGCGATTCCACGATACCGCGGACTTCACTGTTGCCCAGTTTGGTTTTCGTTTGACCCTCAAACTGAGGCTCCGGAATTTTGACGGAAATAATCGCTGTTAACCCTTCGCGCACATCATCCCCGGTCAGGTTCGAATCGTTCTCCTTAATCATGCCGGTCTTGCGGGCATAATCGTTAATGATCCGCGTCAATGCACTCTTGAAGCCAGACTCATGCGTCCCGCCCTCGTGAGTATGAATGTTGTTTGCGAAAGAATAAATATTTTCCGTATAGCCATCGTTATACTGCAGCGAGATTTCCACCTGGATCATATCCCGCTGACCTTCAACGTAAATCGGCTCCTCATGAAGCACTTCGCGGTTCTGATTCAGAAAGCGGACATACTCCATAATGCCGCCTTCGTAGTGGAACGACTCGCTTTGACCTGTCCGTTCGTCCGTCAGCGAAATGTTAATCCCTTTGTTCAAGAAAGCGAGTTCGCGAATCCGCGTCAACAGCGTATTATAATCAAAGACTGTGGTCTCTGTAAAAATTTCAGGATCCGGATAAAAAGTCGTTTTGGTCCCCGTTTCAGTCGTGTCACCGATCACCCGTACGTCGTATTGAGGTGTGCCGCGGTGATACTCCTGCTGATAGATATGACCGTCGCGCTTGACCTCGACGATCACCTTCGTCGACAGGGCATTAACGACGGAGACACCTACACCATGCAAGCCCCCGGATACTTTATATCCGCCGCCGCCGAATTTCCCCCCGGCATGAAGCACAGTCATGACGACTTCCAGCGTCGACTTCTGCAGCTTCTCATTCATCCCAACCGGAATCCCCCGGCCGTTATCCTCAACCGTTACGCTGTTATCAGGATGAACCGTGACATCAATTTTATTCGCATAGCCGGCCAGCGCTTCGTCGATACTATTGTCTACGACTTCCCATACCAGGTGATGCAGGCCGCGTACGCTGGTCGACCCAATGTACATCCCCGGGCGTTTGCGCACCGCTTCCAAGCCTTCAAGCACCTGAATATTACTCTCGTCATATGTTTGTTCGTTCATTGACAATGCCTTCACCTACTTCTCTAGAATCAAATTCAAGGCTAAACCGTCAAAATCACGTTCGCTTTCTTCTTCAGCGTAGCGGAGGAGATCGGCGAGTAATAGATCTCGTTTTGGGTCACGACGATAGACTTCGCTTCCTCCTCGCCGATGCGCACCACGTTCTTGGTCTCCAGCGCATGGCTGAGGAATTGCTTGGATATTTTTGAAGACTTCTCGATCGTGATATCGAAAATTGCAATCAATTCCGAAGAGAGGATCACCTTTTCTCCGCCCAAATGTATATACATCCGTTTCCCTCCGTCCTTAACCTTGGACTTGTCCTTCCTGAACATGAAAAATGCTGGCGTCCTGTAATCGGCTTGCATTGATGCTCTCAATCCCTGTAGCCGTGATGAACGTCTGCACTTTACTCTGAAACGTTTCGATCAATTGGGTTTGGCGGTACGGATCCAACTCCGACAACACGTCATCCAGCAAGAGAATCGGGTATTCGCCGATTTCCTCATGAATGAGTTCAATTTCCGCCAGTTTTAACGATAATGCCGTCGTCCGCTGCTGGCCTTGGGACCCGTAGACTTGCGCTTCATTGCCGTTGATGATAAACGACAGATCATCGCGATGTGGTCCACACAGCGTCATGCCGCGGCGAATCTCCTGATCCTTCATTTGTGATAACTTTATCATAAATTGCTGCAATAGGACAGCTTCATCTTCTTCTTCGGCTGTGCCAAAAGAGGGGAGATAAGCCAATTTCAAGGTTTCACCGCCTCCGGTAATTCCCTCGTGAATCTGCTCTGCCCACTTTTGCAGTTTACTTATAAATTGTTTCCTTTTTTTAATAATTTTAACACCGTGTTGGACCAGCTGTTCGTTCCAAATCTCCAGCATGGTCGTGATTTCGGGACCGGCGCCCCAAGCCTGTTTAAGCAGATTATTGCGCTGAATCAGCACCTTCTGATATTGCTGCAAATGATACAGATAGCTCGGCTGTACCTGCCCGATCTCCATGTCAAGAAACCGGCGCCGTACCCCAGGAGTTCCCTTGACAATTTCCAAATCCTCGGGAGCAAACATCACGACATTCATCGCCCCGATAAAATCACTCAGCTTCCTCTGTTCCAGGCCATTGAGCTTCGCCTTCTTGCCTTGCGGCGATAAACGAAGCTCAAGTTGGACTGGGCCGTACTTCTTCTCCACCTCCGCGGACACCAGCGCATGGTCGCTGCCAAACGCGATCAGCTCCTTGTCTTTGCCGGTCCGGTGCGACTTTGTCAGCGCAAGGACGAACAACGCCTCTAGCAGGTTCGTTTTCCCTTGGGCATTCCGTCCGATGATCAGGTTCACGGCGCCGAAGGCGTCCAGCGTAAGGGTACCGTAATTCCGGTAGTTTTGCAGCGATAAACGATTTACAAACACGTTCTAAGCCCCCTCATTCTCCGCCAGTCCCCGGCCGTTTGGCCACAGGCAGGCCACTTCAGGGAGCCTGTTCTCCCGCCACCTGAAAAGAGCCGCAACCTTCCACCTCAACGCTATCGCCCGGATACAGCTTCCGGCCCCGCCGCTCTTCCGGTTCGCCATTCACCTTCACGGCACCTTCCTGGAGGATCGCCTTGGCCATTCCTCCGGTTGGCACGCAATCCGCCAGCTTCAGGAAAGAATCTAATTTAATATATTCGCTCGAGATGGGAATTATTTTCATGAGGAATCGGTTTCCTTTCTGTTGGTATCGCCAAAATGCTTCCGCTAGAAACATGCTTTGGACGCCAATGATCTAGTTCGTTGTCCGGTATGGCAGAATCAGATAAAGGCTCTGGCTGTCGTCCACCGGCTTAATGATGATAGGGCTCATCGCGCCTGTAAACCCGATGTGCAGCTGCTCGCTTTCCACGACCTTCAGAACGTCCAGCATATATTTCGAGTTAAAGGAAATGCGCAGCGGATCCCCCGAAAAATGAGCCACATCCAACTGCTCCGTAACCTTACCCAACTCCGAGGAGCTAGAGGAAATTTCGATCGTTCCGTCTTCCATCGTTTGCAGGCGGACGATATTCGTCTTCTCCTCACGAGACAGCAAATAAGCGCGGTCGATCGAATCGCTTAATTTCTTCGTATCCAAGATCAGTTCTGTTTTATACGTGGTTGGAATAATCTTGGAAGTATCCGGATAAGTTCCGTCGAGAATGCGAGTGTAGAACAATACGCGATCAATTTTGAATAACACCTGGTTGTCAGCAACGACGATTTCAACGCGCGTATTTTGATCCGGGATGATTTTGCTCAGCTCGTTGAGCGTTTTACCGGCAATAACAATGTTGCTGAATCGTACGCCCTCTGCATCATCCAGACCGGCAATCCGGCTGGCCAGGCGGTGGCGGTCCGTTGCTACGAATTTGAACTGGTTATCTGCCAGGTTCCAGAGTACCCCGGTTAAGATCGGCGAAGTTTCGTTTGTTGAAATGGAAAATACCGTTTGCCGAATCATGTTCTTCAACAAATCGCCGGGAATCGAAATGACCTGATTTTCTTCGATGCTCGGCAATACAGGGAATTCCTCTGGATCCAGACCTACCATTTGGATATCGGTTGATCCGGAACGGATGAAGGTTTGGAATCCGTCCTGCACCTCCATTTCGATTTCGGAGGAAGGCAGCTTCTTGATGATCTCGACAAAGAACTTCGCAGGCAACACAACGCTCCCCGGACGCTCAACTTGTACGATTTGCTTCTCCTGATCCTCCGCCGGAATAAAGGCCTGAATCGAAATGTCCGTATCGCTGGCCGTCAGAGTCATCCCTTGAAAGTTCACATCCAGCTTGATCCCGGTCAAAATCGGAATCGTGGTCCGGCTCGAAATCGCCTTGGATACGTGTTGGATCGATTCATTGAGATCATGCTTCAAAATACGGATTTTCATAAATTCAACTCCTAAAAGTGGTTATGAAGCCTAAAGCTTCTATGGGCATACTTCACATGAAACATTGAAAAAAAATCAACACTGCCTCGAAAGGGAACCGTCATAATCTTCACCTCCGAAGCATAACCTTGAGGTATGTACGGTGTTGAGGCGGTTCATGCATCCATCCTTATGATCTTCTTCGTTGAACTGGACAAGCGCAGCGGTTGTGAATTCTGCAGTGAGCGGCTTGTCCGCTACTTATGAAGATGTTTATATCTTTATAGATTAGAAGAAGTAGTAGGGGCACTGAATATGTGGATAACAACTGAAAAAATATGAAATGAAGCCTATCCACATGTGCATATCATGTGCATAGGCTTATCCCTTATTCAGGTAGCATTTTTTATTTTTTCGGTTATGTTGTTGATGATTTTATAGAGCTCCTGATCGGTTTTGAGCTGCTGGGTGATTTTCTCATGCGCATGGATGACGGTGGTATGGTCTCTTCCGCCAAACGCATCGCCGATCTTCGGCAGCGAGAAATCGGTGAGCTCCCGGGCCAAATACATGGCGATTTGCCGCGGAAACGCGATCGCTTTGGTTCTTTTGCGCGCCTTGAAGTCGTCCAGCTTCAAATTGTAATACTCGCCAACCTTCTGTTGAATGTCCTGGATCGTGATCATCTTCGGACGACTGGATGGGATAATGTCCTTGAGCGCTTCAGCGGCCAAATGAGTCGTAATGTCCTGATTGATCAAGGAAGAGTAGGCGACGACACGGATGAGTGCTCCTTCCAGCTCGCGGATGTTCGTATCGATCTGATTGGCGATGTACATCATCGCTTCGTTAGGGATATCGAGGTTCTCCGCTTTAGCTTTCTTCCGCAAAATAGCGATCCGAGTCTCTAGATCCGGCGGCTGTATATCGGTGATCAGTCCCCATTCAAATCGGGAGCGAAGCCGTTCTTCCAGCGTCGGAATTTCCTTCGGCGGACGGTCACTGGAAATAATGATTTGCTTGCGTTCTTCATGCAGCGCGTTAAACGTATGGAAGAACTCCTCCTGGGTTGATTCCTTGCCGGCCAGAAATTGAATGTCGTCGATCAGCAAAATGTCGATATTGCGGTATTTGTTACGGAAGCTTTCCGCGCGGTTGTCCCGGATGGAATTGATGAATTCGTTCGTGAATTTCTCGGAGGAAATGTACACGACTTTACTGCTGGGGCTGTGCTCCAAAATGTAATGGCCAATCGCATGCATCAGATGCGTCTTGCCAAGTCCCACGCCGCCGTAAAGGAACAGAGGATTGTACGCCCGCGCCGGTGCCTCGGCGACCGCCAGCGACGCGGCATGAGCAAACCGGTTGCCGGAGCCAATAACGAAGGTGTCGAACGTATACTTCGGGTTAAGCATATGGGAAACGCTTTCCTCGCTTGCGACGGGAGCGGGGGGTTCCTTGTAAACCTGAGCTTGCTCGGGGGGAGCCGACTCTTCGATCACGAACGAGACGTCCACCTGCTTGCCGATCACCTCAAAAACCGTCGTCGCCACCAGTTTGGTGTAGCGGCTTTCGAGCCATTCTACAGCGAACGTGGTCGGAGCGGAGATCACAATCGACTGATCGGTTAAGGAGACTACCTTCGTCGCCTTAAACCAGGTGTCAAAGCTCGGTTTGCTTAATTTCGTATTAATAATAGATAAAATATGTTGCCATATTTCCGAAGTATGGCTGTCCACAGACTGTCACTCCTTTTAAATCTTCCAATTGTGGCTTAAGCCATGCAGAAAGAAGTCGAAATAAACATAAATAAAGGGGAATTTTATCCCCAATGTTCAGTAAAGTATCATCATTATAAAATAAATTATCTTCGAATTGTTCACAATGTTATCCACAACCTGTTAATAAATCAGCGGATAAACAGAGATATTCACAACGAAAACAATATAATCATAGCAAAAGAAGGCTTGTTTTTCAATGAGCTCTCGGCTTTTATCCACAAATTCAATAACTTGTGCATAATTCTCATTCACACCACTACATATTGTTTATAAATTGTTTAAAATTCGACAGACAGCTGCAAAATCTCATAAAAAATATTCACAACTTATTCTGATCTCTCATCAATCTTCGAGTTTCGGCTGTGAATAATTCAACCGTCCGGGATAGAGAGCAAGCTTTGCTTATTATATAGAAAATAAAAATCCGACCGCCCCATAGGACGGTCGGATTCGTTTTATATGGATGTAAGAGCGTCTTACTGCTCAGATTGTTGTTGTTGCTGGAACTTGGCAATCGCCTCGTAATCTTCCTCCAGCTTCCGCGAGATGCGGATGTAGATCGGCAGCAGCTGCTTATAAATCGCCGCATGCTCCGGAATGGGCGAGTGTTCGTGGGTGCCGCCAACCATTTCCTTGACGACTTCGAAGGAATCAATCTCTCCCAAAGCATACAGACCAAGTACCACGGCCCCTAAGCAGGAGCTCTCAAAGCTCTCCGGAATGACGACTTGTTGGTCGAAGATATCAGCCATCATTTGCCGCCATAATGGGGAGCGGGCGAAGCCGCCCGTGGCCTGAATTTTCTGCGGGCGCCCGATCTGTTCCTCCATCGCCAGGAGCACCGTGTACAGGTTGTAAATGACACCTTCCAGCACGGCACGAATCATGTGCTCCTTCTGATGATGCAGCGTCAGCCCGAAGAAGGAGCCGCGCGCGTGGGGATTCCAGAGGGGCGCTCGTTCACCGGCCAGGTAGGGGTGGAAGAGCAGGCCGTCCGCGCCGGGAGCGACGCGCTCGCCAATTTTGGTCAGCACGTCGTACGGGCTGATCCCCAGCCGTTTCGCCGTTTCGACCTCGGAAGCGGCGAATTCGTCCCGCACCCAGCGGAAGATGACACCGCCGTTGTTGACCGGCCCCCCGATCACCCAGTGCTTATCCGTCAGCGCGTAGCAGAAGATCCGGCCTTTGGGATCGGTTCTCGGCCGGTCGACCACGGTGCGGATTGCACCGCTGGTGCCGATCGTGACGGCGACAACGCCGGGGTCGATGGCATCGACCCCGAGATTGGACAAGACGCCGTCACTGGCGCCAATGACGAAGCGGGTGGAGGGAGCGAGTCCCATGGCACTGGCGTAGTCTGGCGCCAGGCCTTGCAGGACGTGCGTCGTCGGCACGAGCTTGGACAGATGCTCCGGCGTAATGCCGGCGATCCGCAGCGCTTCTTCATCCCAATCTAAGCGTTCGAGGTTCAGAAGTCCGGTGGCCGACGCAATCGAATAATCGACGACGTACTCCCCAAACAGCTTAAGGAAGACAAATTCCTTAATCGAGACGAATTTGCGGGCTTGTGCAAAAATGTCAGCCTTCTCATGGCGCAGCCAGAGCAGCTTGGTCAGCGGAGACATCGGATGAACTGGCGTGCCGGTGCGCAGGTAAATCTCGTGTCCGCCCAGCTCCTTCTTCAGCTTCTCCGACCAATCCGCACTGCGGTTGTCCGCCCAGGTGAGACAGCGCATCAGCGGTTTGCCCTCGCCATCCAGCGGGATGACGCTGTGCATTGCGGAGCTGAAGGAGACGAAGCCGATTTGATCCGGAGCGATGCCGCCTGTTTTCATCACTTTTCCCACCGCGGCGATCACTGCAGCAAAAATCTCTTCCGGATCCTGCTCCGCCACGGCAGCGGAAGGGGTATACAGCGGATACTCCTCATTGGCCGTAGCGATGACTTGGCCGTTGCGTTCATACAATACCGCCTTCGTGCTGGTTGTTCCGATATCGAGGCCGATCATATGTGTTACGGTACCCATAACCTACCTTCTCTCTACTTCAAAATTTCGTATTTCCATTGTAATGAGGTTTACCTTAGAAAATAAAGCTCAACACGAGGATCAACAACAATCCCACGACGGACAGAAGCGTTTCCATCACGGTCCACGACTTTAAGGTTTGCGGCACCGACATATTAAAGAATTCCTTCACCATCCAGAAGCCGGCATCGTTAACGTGGGAAAGCACAATCGACCCGGCGCCGGTGGCAAGCACGGCCAATTCGACGTTGGCCCCAGGGGTCATGGCCAATACAGGAGCTACGATGCCGGCTGCCGTCGTCATCGCGACCGTTGCCGAACCGGTAGCTACACGGATCAAGGCCGCCACGAACCAAGAGAAGAGAATCAGGTTCACGTTCGCGCCGGTGGCGATTTCCGCGATGGCTTCGCCGACGCCGCTGTTGATCAGCACTTGCTTAAACGCACCGCCGGCACCGATAATCAACACGATCCCGGCGATCGGCGCCAGGCATTCGCTTGTGAATTTGGAGATATCCTGCTTGCTGAATCCGCGGCTGTAGCCCAGCGAGAAGAAGGAGAACACGACGGCGATCAGCAGCGCCATAATCTCGTGTCCGATAAACTCACAGAACAGCGTGATCGGACGAGTGGCTTCAGGATCGAGGATATCGGCAATGGAACCAATCAGCATGAGAATGACCGGCAGCAAAATCGTAAACAGCGTGATACCGAATCCCGGCAGCTTGCGATTCCCTTTGACGGCAAATTGCTCCGCCAGCTCGGCCGGAGGTTCCAGCACAATCCGCTTACCGATATATTTACCGAACAGAGGACCGGCTACGACCGCTACCGGCAAGCCGATCAGGATCGAATACAACAGAGTCTTGCCCAGATTTGCTCCATACGCGTCAATAGCGATCATCGGCGCCGGGTGCGGCGGGACGAGTCCGTGTACAGTGGACAAACCAGCTAAAATCGGGATACCGATTTGGAGCAGGGACATTTTTGTTTTCTTGGCAACTGTAAAAACAATCGGAATAAGCAGAATGACGCCAACTTCAAAAAATACCGGGATACCGACGATAAAACCAACGAGCATCATCGCCCAATGCACCCGCTTCTCGCCAAACCGATTCACCAGCGTTGTGGCAATGCGCTCCGCGCCGCCGGATTCGGCCATCATTTTCCCCAGCATCGTACCGAGACCAATGACGATCGCGATCGTGCCCAGCGTTCCGCCGAGACCGCTTGTGATGGAGCTGACGACGTCCAGCGGTTTCATTCCAGCCAGAAGTCCAAGCAGCAGCGCGGAGATCAGCAGCGTGACGAAGGGGTTCCATTTATATTTGGAGATCAACACGATTAAAAATACGATGGTGAGCAGCGTCCAAAAAAGAAGCGTTGCATTATGGCTCATACCAAACAGGGTATCCAAAGTGATTCCTCCTCTTTAGGGTCATCTTGATGTGTTCAGTTCAGCGCTTTCATAAATGATCATGCTGGAAATTGTTCTTATTATGATCAAAACCAACAGAATTTGATTATTGTATACTTGTCGACAATAAATCCGGTGCAAAGGGCCGATAGGCCGCTTCTGTTAGTTATTGAGGAAGGCTCGTATGCAGCGTGCGGTGGGAGTCGGCGAAGTACTCTTCCACGTTCCGCGCGATAATCCCGGGGTCACGCGATTCCAAGCCTTGCAGCAGCTTGCGATGCTTGCCGATAACATAGTTAATTTTGTCATCGCTTTGCGACAACACCTCTCGCGTCGTAATCAGCATCACCGTCATAACAATATGGCGGATGCTGGTCCATAGATGCATGATGCGCGTATGGTTAGCTCCAGCGATAATTGTCTCGTGAAAACAGAGATCCTGGTAGGCAAATTCCGCGATATCCCGGTGTTTGCCGGCCAGTTCCATTTTATCGATGATTTGTGCGAGCGGGGCGAGCAGCGCTTCCGGATTCTCCGCCACCCGCTGCGAGGCGAAGCTTTCGATCAAATAACGAACATCGTACAATTCGTCGACGTCCTTCAGGCAAAGGCCATTCACCACCACCCCCATGCGTTGGAGGCTGATCAGCCCTTCACTAGAGAGCGTTTTCAGCGCTTCGCGAACCGGGGAACGGCTCGTGCCGAAATCCGCGGCAATGCGGTTCTCTGACAGAACGGTGCCCGGTTTGATCGTACCGTTAATGATCTGCAGGCGAAGCTCCGCTGCGATCGATTCGCCAAGCGAGCTGCCTTTTAACCAAGAAGAAGGGTATTGCATGCGATATTTCTCCTATCCAAGGGATATGATCCCGCTTAATGATCGTGAAGTTTTAAATACTTCGATCATAGCATGAAAATCGTAAAGATGGGGGAAACTCGCGCTAGGTTTCGGCAATTTTTCAGCAGTTATTTCGCTGATTCAACCGCGTGGCCGCCAAATTCGTTGCGCAGCGCTGCAACAACCTTGCCATGGAAAGTGTCCTCCTGGAGTGAACGGTATCGCATAAATAGCGACATGGCGATCACCGGCGCGTTCGCTTGCAAATCCAGCGCGGTCTCTACCGTCCATTTGCCTTCACCGGAGGAGTGCATCACGCCGCGAATGCCTTCCAGCTTCGGATCCTTGGCAAAAGCGTTCTGCGTCAGATCCATCAACCAGCTGCGGATGACCGAACCGTTCGACCATACCCGGGCGACCTGCTCGAAATCGTAGTTGTACTGGCTTTTGTCAAGCAACTCGAAACCTTCGGCGATTGCTTGCATCATGCCGTACTCGATTCCGTTATGGACCATTTTGAGGAAATGGCCGCTGCCGGACGGACCCGTATACAGATAACCGCCAGATACGGCGATATCCTGGAAGATGGGCTCAACCAGACGGAAGGCTTCTTCCTCGCCGCCAATCATAAAGCAGCCGCCTTGCTGCGCACCTTCCACACCGCCGGAAGTTCCGACATCCAGGAAGCGAATCCCATGCTCCGCCAGTTGCTGAGCGAGTTCCAGCGAATTTTTGTAATGGGAATTTCCTCCGTCGATAAGGACGTCGCCCGCTTCCAGCAACGGGGTTAGCTGATCGACAACCGATCGCAGCGGGGGACCGGCCGGAACCATGACCCAAACGACCCGCGGTGCTTCCAATGATTTGACGAGCTCCTTCAGGCTGGCGGCGGGAACCGCGCCTTTCTCCGCTGCGTTTGTTACGGATTGGGAATTCATATCGTAGGCGACCACGTCATGTCCATGCTCCAGCAGATTTAGAACGAGATGGAAGCCCATTTTTCCAAGCCCAACCATGCCTAATTTCATCTATAAAACACCTCGCTATCATTATTGTATACTTGTATACAACTTACAATTTGACTATACTCCGATTCGATTCGGCTGTAAACTACAAAAATGAAAGCGCTTTGGTGAAAAGATGTCCGATCAAGTTGAAACTACTTTTCCACATGTGCATAACTTCTATACGAAGTGATTCTCGGGCAAGCCTGTGGAAAACTGGGGACGTTGAGGTCCCAAAACGGAAGCTGTGGATTGTGTATAACGGAAAAGGAGAATGGAGGAAGGGGGAAGTTCGGTTGACTTTTCCCAGGCGGTATGGTTAAATGTATGAAGGCATTTTCTGTGGATATGAAAATGGGTAACATAAAGATAATGATGATATTCCTGTAAGGGGGTGCGATAGATGAAACCAACTTTCAAACCGAATGTGAGCAAACGTAAAAAGGTTCACGGTTTCCGTAAAAGAATGAGCACGAAAAACGGCCGCAAGGTTCTCGCTGCTCGTCGTCTCAAAGGCAGAAAAGTACTGAGTGCGTAAAGCGTGCGTAAGGACCACCTCGGTGGTCTTTTTTTTTATATTTCGATCTTTGTGCGATCGTTGCGGCGATGTTTGGTCTATACTATTTGTTAGAAAATCAGGTGATCGTAGAGCCGCAGCTGATTTTTTAACCACCTCTTAGTAGAAGTTTGAATCAAGGAGATAGCTCGTGCATAAACAACTTCGTTTGAGAAACCGCGCCGATTTTAACCGGATCTACCGGTTTGGCAAATCCTTTGCGAATCGCCAACTGGTGGTGTACTGGTCGAATAAACCGGAGATTGAACGTTTTCGGCTGGGGGTTTCGGCCAGTAAAAAAATCGGAAATGCCGTCGTTCGCAACCGGATGCGGCGGATGTTGAAGGAGATCGTCCGGCTGCATGAAGCGGAGATTCGCGACCATGTCGACCTGATCTTGATCGTGCGGAACGGGGCCGTCGGAATGGAATATAAGGACCTCGAAAAAAGCGTGCTCCATGTGCTGCGGAAAGCTTCGCTGCTGCGGGATTCCGGGCGTTAGGCAGGCTTGTTTCTTTGTCTCTTCAAATATGTTATGATTTACGGTGAATGGATAGGTTAAGAGAGGGGTTTTGAAGTGTCGCGATTGATGACTAACCGAAGAATATGGCTTCTTCTCCTTCTGGCGGCCGTGATGGTTGCGGTTCTCGCAGGCTGTGCGCCTCAGAATGCACATCAGGCAACCACGACGGCTGATATGAGGACAAACGGATCATGGTGGACCTCCAATGTGGTTTACTATTTCTCGCTCGCGTTGGATACGTTTGCAGAATGGTTTAACGGGGCTTATGGCATCGCGATTTTGATTATGGTGCTGATCGTGAGGACTTTGATTCTCCCGCTCACATTGAAGCAGGTAAAGAGCTCCAAGGCGATGCAGGCCATTCAGCCGCAGCTCCAGAAAATCCGGGAGCAATATAAGGATAATCCAGAGAAGCAGCAGCAGGAGACGATGAAGCTCTTTCAGGAACACAAGGTGAATCCGATGGCGGGTTGTTTCCCGCTGCTCATTCAAATGCCGGTGTTCATTGCGCTGTATAACTCGATTTATTACAACTCGGCGATCCGGGAGCATTCCTTCTTGTGGCTGCAGCTCGGGGAGCCTGACAAATTGTTCATCCTGCCAGCGATCGCTGCCATTACGACATTCATTCAAACGAAGATGATGTCGAGCATGAACCCGCAAGGGATGCAAGGCCCGATGGCGTTTATGATGTGGGTCTATCCGATTTTGATTTTTGTGATGGCGTACAATTTCGCCGCTGCGTTGCCGTTGTACTGGATCTTCAGTAACCTGTATACGATCGCGCAAAACTACTTTATCTACCGCAAGAAAGATCCAGCTTTGTCCGCAGCTGCCGCTACGGCAGGCGGAGGCAGCGGTTCTTCTTCCAGTTCAGGGAAGAAGCGGGGCGGCTCCAATCTAAAAGCCGGTCATCCCGGTAGAGGTGCCAAGGAGGCCAAAAAATCGAAATGAATAAAATTGTGACGTCGGGAAAAACCATTGAAGATGCTGTTAAACAAGGATTGGCCAAGCTCGGCACCACCGAGGATAAAGTCGCCGTGAACGTGTTAGAGCAGCCGTCAAAAGGATTCCTGGGGCTGATTGGGGTGAGGGAAGCGAAGGTTGAGCTGACTTTGCTTGAACCACCTACACCTGCACCTGCATCAGTACCTTCCTCAAATAGGACCCCTTCGGTGCCTCACTCATCTGCTTCCGTGGTGGAGGAGAAGAGTGCGGGCGGCGAGAAGGATCCCTATGCGGAGGCGGCGTCATTCATTCGGGAGGTCGGGGAGAATATGGGCTTGGATGTCAAAGTCGAAGTCTCCCATAGCAAAGACCATACCGTGCTTAACATTTCGGGCCAGGATTTAGGTTTAATGATTGGGCGCAGAGGACAAACCCTCGACGCTCTGCAATATTTGGCGAATATCATCGCTAATCGTTATTCGGACAGCTTTATTCGTATCGTCCTCGATGCCGAGAACTTCCGGGAACGCCGGAAGAAAACGCTGGAGGACCTTGCCGTCAGATTGGCCGGACGGGTCGTTCGAACGCGTAAAGAGGTTACGCTCGAGCCGATGTCGCCGCAGGAGCGCAAAGTGATTCATTCCAAACTTCAGGATCACCCGGAGGTCAAAACTTATAGTAAAGGTGAAGAGCCCAACCGGAGGGTCGTTATTACTCTGAAGCACAGCAAATGAATGAGACGCAATGACGTTTGCTCGGCGTAAGCTGGGGGACGTCATTTTTTTATATTGGATTCGCCCCTCCCCAGGGGAGCCTCCCTTACCGGACTCAACCCTCCCCACCCCTCCCTTACCGTAAGGGAGGGCGCCCGAGGGCTTGCCGCCCTCTCCCGCAAAGGAGAAGAACGTTGGAGGTAATGAGTCGCTCCTGCTCGCTGTCCCCTTCGGGGATGCGTTCTACGTTGGTGCAAGGAACGCTTTTCCCCCCTTCAGGTACGTCTTACTTGGGGAGCACCCGGGCTACCTGGAAAACCGTGCTGCTCATGACTACTGCTTTCGGCTCACCCGTGTGGCAGAGGCTGTGTGAGTCGCTTCTCGCCCCTTCGGGGCCCGCCTCTACTTTTAGATCTCCTCCAGTTTGAGGGCGAATGCTACGAAGGGGAGCGTGAAGAGACGCAGGCGGTTTAGGAGAGACTACGAGCAAGGAGGCGCTGTCTCCTGCGGAGATGTGCTCACGTTAGAGCAGAAATATGTGGGCGGGATGCTGGATGGTGAGTGAATTGGGAGCGGAATGGGGCGTATGAAGAAACGTAGTGGTCGCCTTTGCTATTGGATTGTAGCCTTGTAGGGTGTTCTCTATTCAGAACAATCCAATGGCAACCTCGATCGTAGGATCATACGACCAGCGGAGCTATGAAATTCACGAATAGTTTTGATATTTATCATGCGAGGTGAAACCAATGCTTAGTGATACAATTGCTGCGATATCGACGGCGGTGGGCGAAAGCGGCATCGCCGTGATCCGCGTCAGCGGGCCGGAGGCGATCTCCGAAGTGGGGCGGTTGTTCCGCTCCAAGACGGCGCTGCCGGAGGCGGAAAGCCATACGGTACACTATGGCTTTATCGTGGACCCGGCGACGGGCGAGAAGCTGGAAGAGGTGCTCGTCAGCGTCTTTCGCGCGCCGCGCTCCTTCACCACGGAAGACGTGGTGGAGATTAGTACGCACGGCGGGATCATCTCCGTCAAACGCGTGATGGACCTGCTGCTCCAGCAGCGCGGCATTCGCCTCGCCGAGCCGGGCGAGTTCACGAAACGCGCGTTCCTGAACGGGCGGATCGACCTGTCGCAGGCGGAGGCGGTCATCGACCTGATCCGCTCCAAGTCGGATCGGGCGTTCTCCGTGGCGCTAAAGCAGGTCGAAGGCCAGCTGTCGCGCCAAATCAGCAAGCTGCGTCACACGTTAATTGAGACGCTGGCGCATATTGAGGTGAATATCGATTATCCGGAGCATGATGTGGAATCGATGACGATGGCATTTATCAAGGAGAAGTGCGCGGAGGTGTCGGAAGGCATCGACGCGCTGCTGAAGACGGCGAATCAGGGCAAGATTCTACGCGAGGGGATTACGACGGCGATCGTTGGCCGCCCGAATGTCGGCAAATCCTCGCTGATGAACGCCCTGGCTCGCGAAAATAAAGCGATCGTCACCGACATCCCGGGCACAACCCGGGACGTGATCGAAGAATATGTGACGATCAATAATATCCCGCTGAAGCTGCTCGACACGGCGGGGATCCGCGAGACGATGGACGTCGTCGAGCAGATCGGCGTGGAGCGCTCCAAAGCGGCAGTGAGCGAAGCGGACCTGATTCTGCTCGTCCTCAACAGTGCCGAAGCGCTGCATGAGGACGAGATCGCCTTAATGGAGCAACTGAAGGGGCGGTCCACGATCGTGCTTTTAAATAAGATTGATTTACCGCAGCAGTTGGATCGGGAGGTGGTCCGGCGTTATTTTCCCGAGGAATCGATCGTCGAATTGTCGGTCAAAACGGAGGAAGGGCTGGATCATCTGGAGGACGCCATTGCCCGGATGTTCTTTGGCGGGGAGCTGGAGTCCAACGATCTGACGTATGTCAGCAACGTGCGGCATATCGCTTTGCTGAAGAAGGCCAAGCAGTCGCTGGCGGACGCTTATGAAGCGGCGGACAGCGGCATCCCGATCGATATTTTGCAGATCGATGTTCGGCTGGCTTGGGAGCAATTAGGTGAAGTGATTGGGGATTCGGCGCCGGATGCGTTGATTGATCAGATTTTTTCGCAATTTTGTTTGGGGAAATAAGGAGGCTTTCGTATCAGCAGCGCCTGTTCATGGTATGATGATACGGATAGCGTTTGAATGGTGTAAGGTAAAGGAGGTTGACGATAGATGGGTTACGCTGCCGGAAATTATGAGGTGATCGTGGTTGGCGCAGGGCACGCGGGCTGTGAGGCGGCATTGGCTGCAGCGCGGATGGGCTGTCGTACGCTGATGGTCACGATTAATTTGGATATGGTTGCTTTCATGCCGTGCAATCCTTCGATTGGAGGTCCGGCAAAAGGCCATGTCGTCCGTGAGATTGATGCACTGGGCGGCGAAATGGGCCGTAACATCGACAAGACGTTCATCCAAATGCGGATGTTGAATACCGGGAAAGGTCCGGCCGTTCATGCGCTGCGCGCGCAGGCGGATAAATTCTTGTACCAGCACGCGATGAAGGAAACGCTGGAGAAGGAGCCGAATCTGACGATGCTCCAAGGGATGGTGGAGGAGCTGATCGTAGAGGACGGCCAGTGCGTGGGCGTCATTACGAAGACCGGGGCAGAATATCGGGCGAAAGCGGTGGTGCTGACAACCGGTACGTATTTGCGCGGGAAAATCATCATGGGCGAGCTGATGTATGAAAGTGGTCCAAACAATCAGCAGCCATCGGTGCGTTTGGCGCAAAACTTGAAGGAGCTGGGCTTCGAGCTCGTTCGCTTCAAGACGGGGACGCCGCCGCGGGTCCATAAGGATTCGATTGATTTCTCGCAAACGGAGATTCAGCCGGGGGATGAGAAGCCGAAGTTTTTTTCCTATGAGACAAAGAGTTCGGACAATGAGCAGTTGCCTTGCTGGCTGACGTATACCTCCGAGGAAACCCACAAGATTATTACGGATAACCTGCATCGTGCACCGATGTTCTCGGGTGTCATCGAAGGTACGGGTCCGCGGTACTGTCCTTCCATCGAGGACAAAATCGTACGGTTCAGCGATAAGCCGAAGCATCAGATTTTCTTGGAACCGGAAGGCAAAAATACGTCCGAATATTACGTGCAAGGCTTCTCCACCAGCATGCCGGAAGAGGTACAGTTGCAGATGCTGCGTTCGGTTCCTGGCTTGCAAAATGTGCAAATGATGCGGACCGGCTATGCAATTGAATACGATGCGGTCGTGCCAACCCAGCTGTGGCCTTCGCTGGAGACGAAGCGATTGCCGGGTCTATTCACGGCGGGGCAAATCAACGGTACGTCCGGTTATGAGGAAGCGGCGGGACAAGGCATCATGGCCGGGATTAATGCCGCGCGTAAGGTGCAAGGCAAAGAGCCGATTGTGCTTGACCGCTCGCAAGGCTACATTGGTGTCTTGATCGACGACCTGGTAACCAAGGGAACTAACGAGCCGTACCGTTTGCTGACTTCACGGGCGGAATACCGGTTGCTCCTCCGTCACGATAACGCAGATTTGCGCTTGACCCCGCTTGGGTATGAAATTGGATTGATTTCGGAAGAGCGGTATGCCCGGTTTTTGGATAAGAAGCAGAAGGTCGAGCAGGAGATTGAACGGTTGAAGACGACAAAGATTCGCCCGGCTGAAATTAATCCGCTGCTGGAGTCGATTGGTTCCGCTCCGATTCAGGACGGAAGCAATTTGCTGACGATTTTGCGGCGTCCGGAAGTGACGTATGCGCATATCGCTTCGATTTCTCCATCTGAGGTTGAGCTCGATGAAGAAATGCAAGAGCAAGTTGAAATCCAAATCAAGTACGCCGGTTATATTGAGAAGCAATTGATCCACGTTGAAAGATTACAAAAAATGGAAAAGAAAAAGATCCCTGAAAATATCAACTATGACGATATTCAAGGCCTGGCCATCGAGGCGCGGCAAAAGCTGTCCAAAATCCGTCCGATCTCCATCGGGCAAGCCTCGCGGATTTCGGGGGTTACGCCTGCGGATATCTCCATCTTGTTGGTGTATTTGGAGCACTATAACCGGGTCACGGCTGCGGGAGGGTAACCATTGGATTCGATACAAGCCCAGTTTTGCTCGCTGCTACAGGAACATGGCATTGAGGTGTCGGAGGAGCAGCTCAAGCAATTTGAACGTTATTATGAAGAATTGGTCTCTTGGAACGAAAAAATGAACCTCACCGGGATCACCGAACGGGAGCAGGTCTATATCAAGCATTTTTATGATTCGATTAGCCTGGCTTTTCATGTCCCGATGGGGGAGATCGAGTCCATGGCGGATATTGGATCCGGAGCAGGTTTCCCCGGCATTCCCCTGAAAATTTGTTTTCCGTATTTACAGCTCACGATCGTGGATTCGTTAAACAAACGGATTCAGTTCTTGCAGCATGTGGTGAATGAATTAGGGTTGAACCAGGTGCGTCTGCTTCATGGACGTGCAGAGGATTTGGGACGCCAGGAAGATCTTCGTGACGCTTTCGATTTGGTTACAGCCCGGGCTGTTGCCCGAATGGCGATACTTAACGAGTTTTGTTTACCGTTTGTGAAGCCAGGTGGATTATTTGTAGCCATGAAGGGGAGTAATCCGGAGGATGAAGTGAAGGAAGCGGCCCGTAGTTTATCCGAGCTGAAAGGGAAATGGGTCAGCACACCGGCATTTTCTCTCCCGTTGGAAAACTCCGAACGCCATTTGGTGCTGATTCAAAAAACAGCCCCTACGCCCCAAAAATATCCGCGAAAAGCGGGAATTCCAGCGAAAATGCCGTTGGTTTAAACAACCATAGTAATTTCCCCCTTAGCAAAATGTTCCACGTGAAACATCGCTAAGGGGGCTTTTTGTCCGTTTGCAGGCAAATCTTACTTCTTTTCTATAACTTCTCTAAATTAGAGAATAGGATTATAGAGGAAAAAGTGGTAGAATAGATATATCGGGTTGGTTGAGGGTTGGATGGACGTTCCGAGGCCACGGTTATCTTGGTGGACAAACCCTTAACGAACGTGCATTTCGTTTAGAGCAATGTCATCCCACGGGGATGATCCGTAAGGCTTAGCCTTATGTCACTTTGAAATTAGGTGGTAATCGACGGAATGAAAGAACAATTTTCTAAATTGTTTGGGCTAACCGAACGAAATAGCGGAGATGAAGTGAGACAAATTCCGGTGGGGGAAATTGTCGGCAGTCCTTATCAGCCGCGGACGATCTTTGACGACGAGAAAATCGATGAACTCTGCCAAACGATCCGTACTCATGGCGTGATTCAACCAATTGTCGTACGGTATCGGAATGATAAGTATGAGATCATTGCCGGAGAGCGTCGCTGGCGTGCCGTCAAAAAGCTGGGTCTAGAGTCCATTCCTGCGATCTTGCGCGATTTCAATGATTCGCAAGCCGCGTCTATTGCTTTGATCGAGAACCTCCAACGGGAAGGGCTGACTTCGATTGAGGAGGCGATGGCTTACCAAAACTTGATCGATTTGCATCAATTGACGCAAGAGAGCTTGGCTCAACGTCTTGGGAAGAGCCAATCCACGATCGCCAATAAGATCAGGCTGCTTCAGCTTCCAGATGAGGTAAAGAATGCGCTGATGGAACGGAAGATTACAGAGCGTCATGCGCGTGCTTTGTTATCCTTGGACTCGGAAGAGCTGCAACTGAAGGTGTTGGGTGAAATCATCAGCAAAGAGCTGAATGTAAAACAGACAGAAGCCCGCATTGCCTTTTATAAGGAAGTAGCTAAAAACAAAAAGTCTCCTTCGAGACGAATCTCCTTTACCAAGGATGTTCGATTGGCTCTTAATACGATTCGTCAGTCGATTGATATGGTTACAGGTTCGGGTTTGCAAATTAAAACGGAAGAGAAGGATCATGAGGATCATTATGAAATTGTGATTCAGATCCCGAAACGTTCATAAACTCGCTCGCTGACCCTAACCGCGAGGTTCTGGTCAGCTTCTTTTTCGGTCTTTCTTGAATGGTTGTGAACATGCGATTGCTGAACTATCTATACACATGTGGATAATGATTATCCTTATGTACATGGGATGGATATATCGGTTCATAGCTGCTCATCTCTCGATATCGACCGGCAGGTGTATTCACCACGCATTGCTATAGGTCTTTTTGTAGCTGCAGCCTAGAATGCGTACATGAGTACTACAAAGAGATTCTTCTATTATATTGAGGTGAACTGGATTGTCTAAAATCATCGCCATAGCGAACCAAAAAGGGGGCGTCGGTAAGACGACGACTTCTGTAAATTTGGGAGCGGGATTAGCTGCCATCGGAAAGAAAGTACTGCTGATCGATATTGACCCCCAAGGGAATACGACAAGTGGTGTTGGCATTAATAAAGCGGATGTTGCGAATTGCATTTATGATGTGCTGATTAATGAGGTTCATCCAAAAGATGCAATTGAACATACGGAGATTGAAAATTTGCATATCATCCCGGCTACGATTCAACTCGCTGGGGCTGAAATCGAATTGGTTCCCACCATTTCGCGCGAAGTGAGACTTAAGAAATCGTTACAACCGATTCGGAACTTATATGATTATATTTTGATTGATTGCCCGCCTTCGCTAGGAATTCTTACCATTAACTCCTTGACCGCCGCTGATTCCGTTCTCATTCCTATTCAGTGCGAATATTACGCTTTGGAAGGACTTAGCCAACTATTAAACACGGTGAGATTGGTTCAAAAGCATTTAAATACCTCGCTGCAAATAGAAGGGGTCTTACTAACGATGTTTGATGCCCGGACAAATCTGGGTATTCAAGTCATTGAAGAGGTTAAGAAGTACTTCCAGCAGAAGGTCTATAAAACTGTGATTCCACGTAATGTGCGTTTAAGTGAAGCGCCGTCCCATGGTCAATCCATTATTACGTATGACCCTCGTTCGAAGGGTGCGGAAGTATATCTTGAGTTGGCAAAGGAAGTGGTATCTTATGAGTAAACGATTGGGCAAAGGATTGGATGCTCTGATCCCGGCACTGTCTATTCAGGATGATGATAAGGTTATAGAGATCCCACTTAACCAACTTCGTGCCAACCCGTATCAACCACGCAAGACCTTTGATGAGGAGGCTATACGGGAGTTGGCCGAATCGATTCGGCAACATGGGGTTATTCAACCGATTATTGTACGCAGCGTACTCAAAGGTTATGAAATTATCGCAGGGGAGCGCCGGTTCCGTGCATCGCAATACTGCGGTAATGCAACCATCCCGGCCGTTGTTCGGAGTTTTTCAGATCAACAGGTCATGGAAATTGCACTCATCGAGAACCTGCAGCGGGAAAATCTAAACGCGATGGAAGTAGCGGTTGCGTACCAAGGGTTGATGGATCAATTCCAGCTAACACAGGAAGAGCTTTCGTTGAAGGTAGGAAAGTCTCGTTCTCATATCGCGAATTTTTTGCGGTTGCTTTCCTTGCCGGATGAAGTGAAGGAATGTGTTTCACGTGGAACATTATCGATGGGACATGCCCGAGCTTTGGTTGGGTTGAAGGATCCAGATACGATTAAGCAGTTGGCCCAGCAATGTATCGATCATGAATGGAGCGTTCGTGATCTGGAAAATGCGGTGCAACAACTGGATCGCAAAAAGCAGGAAAAACCAAAACCGGCTGGGAAGAAACGCGACCCCTATATCGAAGAAGTAGAAGAGAGTCTGCGTGAACGATATAAGACGACAGTCAAAATTAAAGCAAATAAAGACAAGGGTAAAATCGAAATTAACTATTACAGCCAGCAGGATTTGCAACGGCTGCTTGATATGTTGACTTCGGGATAAATGAAATGACATATCCAACTTTTGGATAGCTCCTAAAGTGGGGGCTACAGAAGGAGGGTATGTCATTTCTTGGTCTGGTATTCGATTGAACTGGAACGGATGATGGAGCTGAAGCTCTAGTCCAAACTTGCACCTATATCCTAAGGAGGGGAATATGTTTGCGCGAGAAGAAATCCGTTATCTATTTGGATCATGCAGCTACATCTTGGCCAAAACCTCCTAGGGTAGGAGAGGTGATGTTGGAAATACTAAACGGACCAGCTGCTAATGCAGGACGAGGGAATCATGGGATGGCGCTCCAAGCAGGAAGGGTGTTGTACAAAACACGTGTCAAGCTGGCCCAGCTATTTGGAGTCTCCAATCCCAATGATATTGTGTTTACCTCCAGCACAACTTCGGCTTTGAATTTAGCCATTAAAGGTTGGCTAAAACCTGGGGATCATGTGGTGGCGACCACCGTTGAACATAATTCGGTAAGACGTCCTCTTGAGTTTTTGAAGCGGACTGCAGGCATCGAAGTAGATTATGCTGAGGTGGATGCTTACGGTCGATTAGATTTGGAGCAGGTGGAGAAACTTTTTCTCCCTCACACACGTTTACTTGTATGTTCTCACAGCTCGAACTTGTTGGGATGTATTTTGCCAGTTCAAGCTTTAAGCCAGATGGCTCATGCGCACGGAGCGATTCTAATGGTGGATGCTGCGCAAACGGCAGGGTGCTATCCGGTAAACGTTCAAGAGATGGGGATCGACTTGCTTGCTTTTCCAGGGCATAAAGGGCTACTTGGACCTCAAGGTACAGGAGGATTATATATTCACCCGGATATTGACCTGGAGCCGCTGATGCATGGAGGAACTGGCAGTCAATCCGAAGAAATCGAGCAGCCGTCTGTTCGTCCTGACCGGTATGAAGCGGGCACTGTGAATACTCCAGGGATTGCCGGGTTAGGTGCTGGGGTAGAAATGGTGCTTGAACGTGGCGTGGAACAGATTCATCGTCACGAGTGGGAGTTAACCCAGTTTTTAATGAAGGAACTGCAAAAGGTTCCTGGCGTTCGTCTGATCGGTCCGGAGATCGGTCAGCCTCGAACGGGTATCGTCTCGTTTACAATCGAAGGACGGGATGCCTCGGAAGTCGCGTTTGTGCTGGATCGGGAATATGGCATCGCGGTTCGTGCAGGGTATCACTGCACACCGTTAGGCCATCAAACTGCCGGCACGCTGGAGGGCGGAGCGGTTCGCGCCAGCGTAGGTTATCTGACGACCGAGGCAGATCTTCAAACATTAATTGATGCAATTCATAAAATGGTGAACTGATCTCAAGCACAGAGGAGTAGAAAGTCGCATGCGGGAATGGAATGATCTCATCTTTGAGCAACTAAGCTGGATCGTTGGAGGTTTGGTTCTCCTGATCCTTTGGATGTTGATCTGGAATCTGATTCAGGGAAGTAAGCTTCGCAAGATGAAGCAAAGATACGAACTGATGATGAAAGGTACTGGCGTACAAGATCTGGAGACCTTGCTGATCGATTTGAAGATGCAGCAGGACAAAATCGAAGACGTCCAGGAAGAACAGAAGCAACAGCTTGCACAAATCCAAAAATGGATGCCTATGCAAAAATCTAAAATTGGTATCAAACGCTACAATGCTTTCGGTGAAAAGGGAAACGACCTGAGCTTCTCCATTGCGATCGTTAATGATCAGCAAGATGGCGTGGTCCTCACTGGCCTGTATAACCGTGATGGTTCTTTTGTTTATGCTAAGGGCTTGGAGAAAGGGGAGTCACCGCATGCGCTTTCTCCGGAAGAACGGGAAGCTATAGCTCTCGCCGGGCTAAGGAAATAGACCCTTGAGTCCACTCTTTAATTGCGGTATACAAGCATTTTGATATAATCTCTGAAAGACGCATAACTAGACTGAGACGTGTGTTTTGCAATACGAAGTATTCCATGAAGCCGCCGACATTGACGATGCCCGTAAGATGGATATCGCCGACCGGCGGTAATTCTTTATTCACCCCTGCTCCAGGGCGGAGGGGGCCTTGCACCACTTGGATGGATCCAACGCTGGATGTCTGACCGAGGCAGGCGTCAATGCTGATAATATAAGGGTTAGCGAACCGAGCGTGGATTTCATCTAAGGTTTCTCTTAGATTCATGGCATGTACAGGCTCATCGAGTGTGCCGTAAAGGTGAAAATACGGGCATTGATACTTCGCCAACGCGCTGCCGACCAGGGGGCCTAAGCAATCTCCGGTGGAACGATCGGTTCCAATGCAAACGACAACAATGTCTTGTCCTGGGGTAACCTGTCCAAAATGCAGAAGCAACCGGTGAATGATGGCCGAATGAATGCCGGGTTCGGTATGAAGGATTTTTAAATAAGGAATTTCTTGTCCTGGAATGGTTGGTTGAATCTGTGACATGGAATCTTCCTTTCCGCTGAAGATCAAGTGCGCATGCTGCACTTTATAGATTTAGTAGATAGTATATGGAAGAAATGCGTATTATATACTCGTACAAAAGTCTTAATGGACAAAAGGAGAGGAATCTGAATGGAAGAGGACTGGCTGGTGATGGCGTTTGATTCAACACAGCAGGCGCTGCGTGCGGAGATGCTGCTGGAGTATGCTGAGGTAGATATCGATTTATTTCCTACCCCCAAAGAAATCACCGCAGGATGTGCGTTGTCGATTCGTTTTCCCCAAAACGATTTGGAGGTAGTTAAAGAGATCATCACTTCGGAATCGGTAGAGATACGGGGGATTTACTCCCACGACGGGATGGGCTATCATAGCATCAAGCTTTAGGGCTTGACGGCCCTGGATGATACATTGATGAAATCTCAAAAAGGATTGATAGATATGTTACTGGCAAAAGAACCGGAAGTGATCCAGGATGCTGCCGAAACGGTGACGACCTGGAAAGATAAGATATGGAATTGGTTTACAGATATGGATATGTGGATGAACGTGCTTTATGCCGGGATCAAAATTATCATTATTTTCACCCTCACCCGATTGTTCGTTCATATCGTATTCCGCTTAATCGATCGATCGTTGCAGAAGAGGGAGAAGAGCCGGTTGCAGATGAACCCGCGACGGTTAGTTACGGTTGGTGAACTGCTCAAGAATGTCACCACCATCACCAGCAATTTTATTATGGTCATGTTAGTGATGGGGGAGCTTGGGTTTGATCTGGCGCCGTTGCTAGCGGGTGCCGGAGTTCTTGGCCTTGCGATCGGTTTTGGTGCCCAGAGCTTGGTGAAGGATGTTATTACCGGCTTTTTTATCATTCTGGAGGATCAGTTTGCTGTTGGTGATGTCATTCAAACCGGAAGTCTGAAGGGGACGGTAGAGATGATTGGGCTGCGCTCCACTCGGTTAGTGAGCTACACGGGAGAGGTCCACATCATCCCTAACGGGATGATCACGAACGTAACGAATTACTCCGTGGGAACCGCATTGGCGGTGGTCGACTTGCCGTTTAGCAACTCAAGGAAGCTGGAGGACAGCGTAGAGCTGCTCAGAAGGGCCATGCAGCGCCTGAAAGAGGAGAAGGAGGGGATCCCTCAGATTCCGAATGTGCTGGGCATTCAGTCGTTAACAGCGAGCGAGTACGTGATACGAATTGCGGTGGAGTGTCCTCCAGCCATTCGATCGGAAGTGGAACGTCAGATCCACGCTTATGCCAAAGAAGCTCTGGAGCAGGAGGAGTTGGAGAACCAACGCGGGCATGCAGAGATCTAGGGTTCAATTTATTCGGAATAAATTAAAAATTCAAGAAAAGATCGGGGGATTGTGTGATGGAGCGAAAATCCTTTCAATTAGGCGATATTGTACAAATGAAGAAAAACCATCCTTGCGGGAGCAACGAAATGGAAATTATCCGGATGGGCATGGATATCCGCATTAAATGTATCGGCTGCAAACACAGCGTGTTGGTGCCTCGGGCGAAGTTCGAGAAGAATATGCGCAAAGTGCTCCGGTCGGCGGCTCTAGCACCAGAAAATACGGCGTCGGACGGGCAATCACCACCTGGAGAATAAGTAATTTATGGGATGAAGGGTACTCTCTATTGCAATCGGAATGAATTCATGGTACAATCATTCTTGCTGTGGAGAGGTACCCAAGAGGCCCAAGGGGGTTGACTCGAAATCAACTAGGCGTCGCAAGGCGTGCGTGGGTTCGAATCCCACCCTCTCCGCCATCATCTAAATATTGCCTATAGACGAACTCTTACGTATGCGTAGGAGTTTTTTTGTTTTATGTATAAATTTATGCAAAAGCAAGAAGGACCCTTTTGGGTCCTTCCTGTGGTTGACGGCGAACTTTATTGGAAATTCTCTTCTCAGCGACAAACAGAAACATTCGATGTTTGCCTTAGCAAGCACGAATTAGGGAAGAGGGGTCTTCACTAACTCGTGATCTGACGCTTCTACAAGTCGTGAACAAGATCTCCTTGCGGTTTGTTTCTCGCGGAACCCTTTAACTGGACCAACGGAACCACACCTCTCTTGCTCGCCGTCGATTGTATTATGTGCAGGATTCGCGGTTTTATACACGCCGAGTAAAACGGAATGAATTGGTTAATGGACGCGGGCTTTCTCTTCTTTTTTCCACTTGCGGTTCTTGTTGGACGTCTCAGGGAATTTATCGCCCTTTTTCAACTTAATTCGCTTTGGATTTTGAATTTGCGTATGAAAGCTCCGCGCCTCACCAACCTCCACATATACCCCTGGGTTTGGAGCGCGCATGCCTTCTTCATATTCTGTTTGTTCACCCATACAGCGTTCCTCCTTTCGAACTTTAGCTTGGAATCCATGCTTATTGTTTGTCGAAGGGATGGAATCATGTACGGCAGGGGCCCGATAATTATTGACAAGCATAAATGAAATGAAGCCGATTTTGGGGCTTAGAGGAAACCGTACGAACGGATGAAAAGGGAAAGGCATATTAAACCCGCAGTTACAGAAAAGAT
>NZ_JALXVO010000048.1:0-32453 GCF_025151705.1 Paenibacillus sp. p3-SID1389
ACTTAGTTATTTGTCATTAGAACGCTTTGAATTGTTGGTTTGACCCAGAATGTAATCGATACTAACGTTATAGAAGTTGGCTAATTTAATCAAAACGGAGCTGGGAACATCCAAGTTCCCGTTTTCGTAACGAGAATAGGTTGCCTGTGAAATGTTTAAAAGTTGAGCTATTTGTTGCTGCGTTAAATCTCTATCTGTTCTTAAATCCCTAATTCGCTTATACATTCATATATCACCCATGCTAAGTTTACTCTATGCGAAAATTGCATATTGAGATTTATGCATTTTTCGCATAAAATCTATTCATATCCCAAATTTTTCAAGGGATTTTGAAAACGTAGCACTTAAGGGGAGAGAGGTATGAAGAGTATTGTAGAAGATATATTCTACGGCAACTTGAGACCTGAAGAACGATTGGTTCCTACAGATCCCGACTATCGTCCACTTAATAGAAAGATTTCGGACTTAATGCAAGAAGCAAAAGAATGTTTTTCGGAGAAAGACTTTGCAAAATTAGAGCAAATCTTAGATTTGAATGGTGAATCTAATTCAATGGTAATAAGGGAGGCCTTTGTCCAGGGCTTTAGGATGGGGACATTGGTTATGGTTGAGGTGTTTTGTGGGGATAAGGAGAAGAGAAGCTAAGTTCAGAGAGAAGGTTAGAATTAGTGCAAAGCATGTTGTATTCATGTTTATAAAAACAATTAGGTCACTAGACTTCCGCAATATCTTTAACAGCGGGAGTTTCTTTATTTTCGAGCAATTTATATTTTATTCGTCATAATCTTCCATTGTATAGTAGTATATGAATATAGGTAAATTATACTATTTAGCTGAAAGAGGACTCATCGGGTATGGAGGTTAGAGTTAATGATTAAAAATAAAGGTATTAATAAGATTATATATTTTGACAAAGAAACAATAAGAAATATCCTTCAAGAACAAAATAAAGGTTCAAAAACAACTAAGTTAGATTCTGTTTCCTCAACTGGAATTGGAACTAGTGTTGAGGTCGAGACGAAAGTTAAATTAAGTGTGCCTTTTTGGGATAGATTATCTTTTTTATTTTCAGGAAGAATTAACGCATCATTTATGTTTAAAAGAGATAGTTCGACAACAATTACATCAACTGAGATTTCTGAATTTGAACAACTAAAGTTGCATTTTACAGAAATAAAGGACACGCTAATTTTCGACATTGAAAACTCATCAACTTTTTTTAGGGTTGCAGGCGGATATTTGCGCATTATAAAAGGAGGCGTGGAAGGTGTAGATATAAAAGAGTTTAAGTCTGTAATGGACGATTATGACGGGTATGATACATATAAAGTAGATGATCAGCGGTATGTTCGATTTAATAATTCTGCATTCGTTAGTAACTATAAACGAAATGATTTGTTGGCCACAAGAATGACACTATATTGTATTGATGTTGGAAAATTTGATAAAGAGAAATTTGACTTCTTTAAACAAATAAGTAAAATGGAAAATTTAATTACTGGGGTCAATCATCATAAATCACTTGCTGATGCATACCCACCAACTATGTCAATCGACGATGATAAAAATGGTGACTCTATAAGTAAAGGAAACAGTGCCAATGAAATTCAATTATTCGATGTAGTATATGCATGTATTACAATGGGAGGTATTCAAGGTGGATAAAAGAACATACAAAATAATAATCGGTTCAAAGTCTTTTTTCGATGATCAAATTAAAGAGTTCAAAGAAGAGGCAGAATACTTTCTGGATTTAGTTAGGATATTTGATGAAATAAAGCAAAGAGGTTATCAATCAGATCAATTTAAAGCTTCATCCATGATATTAAAAAATAATAATTATCATGGAATTGTGGAATCAGCCCACGATAGATTAGGCTCATTAATTGAAGAGCTGACTACAGATGATGCAACTATATATATTCATAATCCTCCAAGAGTATTAGAAACATATCTTGAAGATTTATGCAACCGTGAAATAGTTCATTTGACTCGGATTATTGAGGAGTATACTATAACCAGACAACCAGAGCATTTTTCAGAAAATATGAGCTCTATCGCACAGAGCATTATTGGACAAAATAATGCAGTTTACGAAATAAGTAAAAGTATGTGGTATTTAACTACTGTAAATAGAAAAAAGCCTTATGTAATCATGTTATATGGCAAAAGTAGTTTGGGGAAAACGGAACTAGTTAGGGAAATATCGAAAAAATTCTTTGAAGGTAAATTTATGGAAAAGCACTTGTCGATGTTTAAAAATGAGGCTTATTCCTATTATTTTTTTGGTGACCGACCAAATCGAAGAAGTTTAGGATTTGACCTTTTGGAAAGAGAATCAAATCTTATTTTTCTTGACGAACTTGATAAATGTCCAGAATACTTCTATTCAGCCTTTTACACTTTGTTTGATAATACTATTTTCAGTGACGCGACATATGATGTTGATATTTCAGGCTTATTGATAATATTAACATCTAATTTTTCTAGTTTAAATGAGATAAAAGAGAGTTTAGGTCTACCCATTTTTTATAGAATCGATAAATTTATCGAATTTAATGACTTTTCTGAAGAAACTATATACGAGCTAACGATGAAGGAGATAGAATCAATTGCTAAGGAGTGTGAGGGGCTTATCGATAGGTTCGAAGTATATAGTAGGGTTAGTAAAATTATCCAAGCAACCGGTGAAAATGCTCGAACTATCAAGAGTAAAATATTAAGTGTTATTGAGGAACTGCTTTTTCAGGAAGTTACTGATATAAGATTGTCGGTGCAAGAAAATATTAAGCCGCTACTTAAGTAATCGTGGAGGAAAAAACAGATATTGAAATACAATTAATATCCAGGGACAACGCTCTTAGATGTAGATCTGGATTGCACGGTTATGGGTGTTGAAATAACTTTCTTCGGAGGTATGTGAATGCGAAGAACGTACGAAAGTGATACTGAGGGAATTACTGTGCTTCGGAAAAAAGTGCATTTTTTTGTAAGTTTGGACAGTGTTTTATACCTCCCCCGCAAAAGAAGTAAATATTGAACCAGTTCTAACATCCATTGCTGTGGGTTACGCATGGACAAGGTATATTATAGAAAGAATTGAGTTTGACAGTTTAGACAAGTAGCCATATGCAGCTATAAGTCGTCTATCCATAATATACACATGTGGAACTTACAATACCAAAAAGCATCATTCTTTGCTAATCATTCTCAAACTTGTATGATGAAGAAGAAAGGAGGAGGCTTAGAATGGCGCGACCAAGGGAATTTAATCAGGAAACCGCATTGTAACAAGCGATGGAATTGTTCTGGGAGAAAGGCTTTGAGCGAACCTCCATTCAGGATTT
This sequence comes from Paenibacillus sp. p3-SID1389, assembly GCF_025151705.1. Taxonomy (NCBI): domain Bacteria; kingdom Bacillati; phylum Bacillota; class Bacilli; order Caryophanales; family Paenibacillaceae; genus Paenibacillus; species Paenibacillus sp. p3-SID1389. The sequence continues at coordinate 3,348 of NZ_JALXVO010000048.1, forward strand.
GGTCGATCGGACGGGGGTTCACAGGGGGAGCCTGTACGATACGTTTGGCGATAAAAATCAACTGTTCCTCAACTGTTTGGATCGATTCCAGGAAGTGACTAAAGATCAAGCCTTTCGGATCCTTGAAGAGGATGGAGAACCCAAAGAATTGCTACAACTTTATTTCGATAGTTTAATTGATGTGGCTTTAAACAATGAAACGGGACGCCGTGGATGTTTTATTGCCAATACAGCCATGGAACTGGGAGCCGTGGATTCGGAGATTTCAACGCGGATCGAAGCTTTTACGTCAGACATGGAAATGGCTTTTATAAATTTTTGACACGAGCTCAAGAGTTAGGCAAATTAAAGCCTGGACTGGATGTACGTGAGACCGCAAGATTCCTGATGACAACGCGACATGGGTTACTCGCTAAAACAACTACGGATCGTAAAATTTTGGAGGATACCGCGAAAGTCGCAGTATCCGCTGTTTTTGGATGACCGATCAGGGAGATCGTTTGCAAGAGGAAAGACACAATTTAATTCTTAACTGATCGTTCTCAAATCGTGTATGATAGCTCTGGAGGCGGAACTCCCTGAACATTAACAAGAACGATCGTTCTAGAAATAAAATTGGCTTTGCAGGGGGGAGGGCAACTTTGGTATAAGCTATTTTTTTTGATAATAAAAGAATGATCATTCTAAAAAATATTCCAGACAAAAACACATCTCAAATAAAAGAAAAGGAGCTGTTATCGATGGAAATTTCAAAACAAGTTGCGTTGGTTACTGGTGCGAATCGTGGGTTGGGTTATCATCTTGCAAGTGAACTTCTCGCAAGAGGAGCGAAGGTTTATGCTGGAGCAAGAGATCCAGAAGCGATTCAATTGCCGGGCGCTATTCCAGTACAACTGGATATTACCGATCCTCAATCGATTGCGAAGGCAGCACAAGCCATTCCAGATCTGACTTTGTTGGTCAACAATGCTGGATCCCATACAGGCGCTGCTTTGCTGGATGGCGATTTGGATCAGATCAGATTGGATATGGAAACTCACTTTTTTGGCAACTTGTCGATGATCCGTGCATTTGCCCCGATTCTTGAGAAAAATGGCGGCGGGACGATTCTGAATATCCTCTCTGTTCTGTCCTGGTTTAGTGTAGGCAACACGGGATATTCTGCAGCGAAATCGGCGGAATGGAATATGACGAATACGCTTCGTATGGCTTTGGCTCCGAAAAATATAAAGGTTTCTGGGCTTCATGTGGCGTTTATGGACACAGACATGACTGCAAATGTAAAAGCACCAAAAGCAAGTCCTGCGGATATTGCGAAGATTGCCATCGACGGTGTTGAAGCAGACAACTACGAAATTGTCGCCGATGAATTTAGCCGTAACGTGCAACGTGACTTTGCTGGCGGCGTACAAGCTTTGTATCCCCAATTATTCCAACAAAATTAATATAAGGAAGTTCATGATATTCGGCTGCAACAAGGATTTCTTGTTGTGGCCTTTTATCATGTCGGTTATGAAAGCGCATTATTCAGGAGCTTTTCGGAAGAAAGCGGGAAGAATGTGGGAGGTGATTTCGCTATAATGGACTCGTGAAAGGAGGAGGTTCGATGAAACCCCAAATTGCCTTGCAATTATGGAGTATTCAGGATGCATGTAAAGCGGACTTTTATGGAGCGCTCAAAAAAGTAAAAGAAAGCGGTTATGACGGCGTTGAATTTGCCGGTTATCATGGGAAAAGTGCTGCTGAAGTCAAAGGTTACTTAGAGGAACTGGGATTGCAGGTCGCGGCTTCGCATCTTTCTTTTGAGGCTTTGGAACGGGATTTCGAGGGGACGTTGGCCTTCGAGAAGGAAATTGGAAATTCTCGGATTGTGATCCCCTATGCCAGCTTCCAGACCTTAGAAGCTTGGCACGCCTTCATTGAGGAAATGGAGGAGGTCGCAAAAAAGGCGGCAGAGGAAGGCTTCGAATTTTACTACCATAATCATGCCAATGAACTCACGGAGATCCCCGGCGTGGACATTCTGGATGAAATGGTGCAACGTACGGAACAAATCGACCTGGAAGTAGATCTATACTGGCTGGCGGATGCCGGTTTGGACGCGTTCTCATGGTTAGAGATGCATAAGGATCGGATTGGTCTTTTTCATATGAAAGATATGCAGGATTCTCCTCGGGAAAGCACGGAAATTGGTTCCGGTGTCCTGCCGATGAAGGAATTCGTCCATTTCGCCAAGGAGAACGAAATCCCTTGGTTAATTGTGGAGCAAGAGGAGTTTCAGAACTATCCGCCGCTAGAAGCTACAGCGATCGATTGTCAGCGGCTTCGGGCGATGGTTGATGAGGTCCATTCAGAATAATAGAGGAAGAACCACCAACCCACCCGAAGCATATGGCGGAAGGTGGGTTTTTCATGGACTTCTAACAAGAAGTGTAAAAAAGACAAGATAGATTCCCCCCTCGGGTTGTCCGGATCAGGGAAGCCCCTTATAATCATACTGAACACGACAAAATCTAACGTGCAGGGAGTCATCAGGGTTATGAGCGAGTACTTGGAAATCCCGGAGTTTCAGGATTCCATTTTGTTTCGAACGTTCCTAAATGACGGAATGACGATTGTCTATCCGCATTGGCATAAAGAAATTGAAATCATCTATTCCCGCAAAGGCAAGGTGAACATCGGCGTTCGGGAAGAGATCGTCCAGTTGGAGGAAGGGGAGATCTTCTTTTTCCCTAGCGGGGAGGCTCATTATTTCTTGGCTTCGCCAGAGAGTGAACGGTATGTCTATCAGTTTAATCTGAAACTGTTTGATGAGAGAACCCTGCGCATTTCAGAGGACTCCTTATTAAATCTCTTTGAAACCGGCGAGCCGCTTAGCCGCAACTGGCCGCAGGGGTTAGCCCAGAAGGCGACGGAGCTGTTAATTCATTTATATGAAGTCGAACAGACGAAACCGATGGGCATGAATTATTTGACCCTCGGATATCTGTACCAATTAATCGGCGAGTTTTATTTGCATTTGCCAAGACGCCAAACTTCGAACTTGCCCAGCAAGCGATCCACGATTCAGCACAAAGAAACCTTAGATTTGCTGAATCAAGTCTTTGAATATGTGGAAAATCGTTATCGGGAAGTGATTACCCTAGAAGACGTGGCGAAATTCGTGGGCTTTAGTCCGTACTATTTCACTCGATTCTTTAAGGCGAATACCGGGCAGACGTTCATGCAGTTCCTGACGGAGTATCGGATCAATCAAGCAAAGTTTATTTTGGCCAACGAAAATATCCCTATGGCGGAAGTCGCCGATAAAGCCGGCTTCGCCAGCGTCAAAACGTTCCATCATGTGTTTAAAGATGAGGTTGGACAATCGCCGCTGCAGTATCGCAAAAATCTAATAGAGTCTTAAAGATCAAGGGCTTTTACGAGTTTATTCTCGGTAGAAGCCCTTGTTTGTTTTTTGAACCGGAGGGCAATATTCGGGAGTATCATGCGAGGAAATTGGGAAGAAAGCAGTTATAAATTTGGCTATAATGAATTCGACAATAGAAACGCTTTCAGGAGGGATAAGATGAAACTAAAAGTTGGTATTATCGGATGCGGTGGGATTGCAAACGGCAAGCATATGCCGGCTCTTTCCGAGGTGAAAGAAGTAGAAATGGTAGCCTTCTGCGATATTGTCGTGGAACGTGCGGAGGAAGCGAAGAAGAAATTTGGTACTGCGGATGCGCAGGTTTTTGATAATTATGAAACGATGTTAGCGAATACCGATTTGGATGTCGTTCATGTATGTACGCCAAACTCTTCGCATGCGGTCATTTCGATTGCAGCGATGGAAGCGGGCTGTCATGTGATGTGCGAGAAACCGATGGCGAAGACGGCTGAAGAAGCGAGAAGCATGGTCGAAGCGTCCAAGCGGACCGGCAAGAAATTAACGATCGGTTATCAGAACCGGTTCCGGACGGATTCGAGATATTTGCACCAAGTTTGTGAAGAGGGCGGTTTGGGTGAAATTTATTTTGCTAAAGCTCATGCGATTCGTCGCCGCGCGGTACCAACTTGGGGCGTATTCCTGGATGAGGAAGCGCAAGGCGGAGGTCCATTGATCGACATCGGTACCCACGCGCTTGACATGACGCTCTGGATGATGAACAACTACAAGCCGAAGTACGTGGTGGGGAAAACGTATCATAAATTGTCCCAAACGAAAAATGCAGCGAATGCATGGGGACCTTGGGATCCGGAAAAATTCACTGTAGAAGACTCCGCATTTGGTTTTGTCGTGATGGAAAACGGGGCCACCATCTTCCTGGAATCCAGCTGGGCGTTAAACAGCCTGGACGTAAAGGAAGCAAAAACGACGCTGTGCGGAACCAAAGCAGGCGCCGATATGAACAATGGCCTGACCATCAACGGGGAAGACCACAGCCTGCTGTATGAGAAGAAGATCGAGCTGCAAACCGGCGGCGTTGCTTTCTACGATGGTGCAGGCGAAAGACCGGAGGTGCTTGAAGCCCAATCCTGGATTCAGGCGATCCTAAATGATACCGAGCCTGTCGTGAAACCGGAAGAAGCCTTGGTGGTTACGGAAATTCTAGAGGCGATTTACAAATCCTCGAAGACCGGCGAGCCGGTATACCTATAAGATCAAGGAGCGATATCCATGATTCAAGTCACCGTATGGAACGAATATCGGCATGAGAAGACCAATAAAGTCGTTCAAGAAGTATATCCGGAAGGGATTCACGGGCAAATTGCAAAGTTTCTCCGTGAGGACCAATTCAAAGTGAAGACGGCAACGTTGGACGAACCAGAGCATGGCTTGACGGAAGAAGTATTAGAGGATACGGATGTCCTGATCTGGTGGGGGCATATGGCCCATGATGAAGTTCAGGATGAAATCGTGGAACGCGTGCATAAGCGGGTGCTGGAAGGTATGGGGCTGGTTGTGCTGCATTCGGCACATTTCTCCAAAATTTTCAAGAGACTCATGGGAACCTCTTGCGACCTGAAATGGCGGGAAGACGGGAAGCATAGCCGCATTTGGAACGTGAACCCGAGCCACCCGATTGCCGAAGGTATCGGCGATTTTATCGAGTTGGAGAAGGAAGAGATGTACGGGGAGCATTTTGATATTCCGGCACCGGACGAGCTGATCTTTGTCAGCTGGTTCCCTGGAGGCGAAGTGTTCCGCAGCGGTTGTACGTTCCGGCGGGGGAACGGGAAGATCTTCTATTTCCAACCTGGCCATGAAACGTATCCGAGCTATTATAACGAGAAAGTGCAGAAGGTCATTAAGAACGGGATCCGCTGGTGCGCTCCAACCCAAAATCTGTATCCCGTTTACGGCCACTATGAAGCACGTGAAAAATAAGGTAAACCATTAGGAGTGAAGAGCAATGAAACTGGGTGTATTTACACCATTGTTTAATCATTTAAGCTTTGAAGAGATGATTGAGGAAGTGGCCAAGAAAGGATTGCAGACGGTTGAAATCGGGACCGGCGGTTATCCGGGCAACGCTCATTTGGATATTGATCAATTGCTGGCCAGCAGCGATGCGAGAAAAGAATATCTCGCCAAATTAGCGGACAAAGGCCTCGAAATTTCTGCGCTTAGCTGCCACAACAATCCGATCTCCCCGATCCCAGAAGTGGCTGCCGAGGCGGACACCTTGCTGCGCAAAACGATTAAGCTGGCCAGCTTGCTGAACGTTCCGGTCGTCAACGGATTCTCCGGCGTATCGGGCGGGAAACCGGGGGATACCCAAGTGAACTGGCCGGTCTTGCCTTGGCCAACGGAATACGATGACAACTACAATTACCAATGGGAGCAGAAGCTGATCCCGTATTGGAAGGAGATCAACAAGGAAGCGGAAGCGGCCGGCGTGAAAATCGGGATCGAACTCCATGGCGGCTTCCTGGCTCATACGCCATACACCATGTTGAAATTGCGTGAAGCAACCGGTAAAGCGATCGGCTGTAACCTGGATCCAAGCCATTTGTGGTGGCAAGGAATTGATCCGGTTGCTGCGGTTAAGATCCTTGGGGAGGCTGGTGCGATCCACCACTTCCATGCGAAGGATACGTATCTGGATCAGGATAACATTAATATGTACGGGTTAACGGATATGCAGCCTTACGGCAATGTGAAGACGCGTGCCTGGACGTTCCGTTCGGTAGGCTGCGGCCATGACCTGAAGGTATGGTCGGATATCATCTCCGCATTGCGCGTATATGGATATGATTATGTGCTCAGCATCGAGCATGAAGATCCGATCATGTCGGTGAATGAAGGCCTCACTCGTGCCATTACTAACTTGAAATCCATCATGATCCATGAGCAGCCTTCTGCCATGTGGTGGGCGTAAAGGAGCAAGCAAGATGTCGAAGATCAACTTTGCCGTCATCGGCTATGGCGGGATGGGCTCTTACCATGCCCACAACCTCATTCCGGCAGAAAGCTCTCGCTTTCATGTCGTGGGAACCTATGATATTTCCGGAGAAAGACAGCAAATCTCCAAGGGCAAAGGCCTGCATATCTATGGCAGCCTGGAGGAAGTATTAACCGATAACAACATCGAAGCGGTCTTAATCGCGACCCCTAATGATTCCCACAAGGAAATTGCGATTCGCTCGATGCGGGCCGGCAAACATGTCGTTTGCGAAAAGCCGGTGGCGATGAATACCGAAGAGCTGGATGACATTTTGGCGGTGGCTGAAGAGACGGGCAAGGTCTTTATGGTTCACCAAAATCGGCGATGGGACCCAGACTTCCTTATCATCCGCCAGTTGTATCAGAACCGGACGATTGGGGAGATTTTTCAAATCGAATCCCGCGTTCAGGGGGCGAACGGCATTCCAGGCGATTGGCGTCATTTGAAAAAGCATGGCGGCGGCATGCTCCTGGACTGGGGCGTCCATCTGCTGGACCAACTGCTGTGGCTGGTCGATAGCCCTGTGCAAAGTGTATTTTCCGATTTGAGCTATATCTTAGGTGATGAAGTCGATGACGGATTCATGTGCTACATTACTTTTGAAAATGGCGTGAAGGCGCTGGTCGAAGTCGGCACCACCAACTATACCAAGCTTCCGCGCTGGTACGTGAAAGGCCTTGAAGGGACTGCGAAGATTAACGACTGGGATTTGTCCGGCGAAATCATCGCGGCTACCGGCCGTGAGGATGTGGCGGCTCCAACCCCAATCCAAGCGGGCGTGGGACTCACCAAGACGATGGCGCCTCCTTCGGAGGAAGCTACGGAGAAATTGGCTTTCCCTGAACCTAAAGCAGATTTCGTACCGTTCTATCAGAACTTCTATGAAGTTGTACGCGAAGGCGCTGAGCCGATCGTGAAGAATCAGGAAGTTCGCAAGGTGATGAAGCTGATGGATGATATTTTACAGTCCTGTCATAAGGGATGACCATATAACAACACTAAAGGCTAGCCGTTCGCGGTTAGCCTTTTGCTGCTTGAATACATCTCGCAAGTTCTCGAATGCTCAATAGCGGTTCAAGTCTTTAAAGAGGGAGAATCGAATGAGGCAATTATTTATAGTTGGAGTTAGTTTATTAGTCCTCTTGATCTTATCTGCATGCAGCTATTCCGATGAACCTCAAGAACCCAAAGCCCAGGAAAAACGAGCTCAAATTCTTGAGGTCACCACGGATTTGCCGCAAAACGACGGCTGGTGGATAGTTCGTGACGGTACGACGACAATGACCCTTAAAGTGAAAGCCTTAAACGTTGAAACCGTATTGTTTTGGGTCGTTCCAACAGGGACGGAAACGTGGGGAGAACGGGAACTCATCGGTTATGATCTTGACGGAAGCGACGGTTGGTCATTCACGTGGGACTTTGGCAGTCGCAGTATGCATGACCGTATCGTAGTTCAAGCCTTGGGCAGTGATCAGACATCCCAAGCTCAACAGATGATTTTGGTTACCGCCGAGTGAATTTGGATCGCGTGTTAGAGAACTTTGTTATATAGATCATCAACTGCATTTCATAAATCATCAATCTGCCCCAAACGAAATCAACATGCCATTGGAGGTTTTGCCCATAGGCCGCCCTGTGGATTGTTCGTATGCTGAGGATGGGTTAACTCCCATCACAATTCATGGAGGGGAAGGTATATGAAGACAAAATCCTTAGCCCGCTGGGTCTCAACCGGCCTAGCCATCGGCTTGCTTAGCACCATGCTGCTGGCATGCTCAAACGGGGGGCAGACAAACAGCGCAAAATCCAATGAAGGGGGAACAGATGCTGGCGGCAACACCTCGGTCACCGAAACGGGGGCGACTTATCCAATCCAAACCGATAAGAAGCTAACGTATTGGGGGGATTTGACCGGGAACCTGATCGGGATTGTGAATTCCCATAACGATGTTCCATTCTTTCAGAAATGGCAGGAGAAAACCGGGGTTCCGCTCGAATTTACGGCACCGCCGGCAGGTCAAGCCCGCGAGGCGCTGAACGTCATGCTGGCATCAGGCGATCTGCCGGATATGATCGAATACAACTTCATGAGTTTTCCCGGCGGCCCGGAGAAAGCGATCAGTGACGGGTATATTTTGCGTCTGAACGATCTGATCGACAAGTACGCGCCCAATCTGAAGAAGTATTTAGAGGAGCATCCAGATATCGATAAGATGGTGAAAACCGACAGCGGCAGTTACTACGTCTTTCCGTTTATCCGGGGCGATGAGTATCTGCAGGTCTTCCAGGGGCCGATGATCCGCAAGGACTGGCTAGATGAACTTGGACTGCCGGTGCCGGAAACAATCGACGAATGGACGACCACGCTCCGTGCGTTTAAGGAGAAAAAGGGAGCTGCCGCTCCGCTCTCGCTGGTCAGCAAGCCGCGCTTCTTTAATGAATCCTACAACGGAGCGTTCCTGGGTGCATATGGGGTGACTCAAGGCTTTTACCAAGAAGACGGGAAGATCAAGTTTGGTCCTGCGGAACCCGGATTCAAGGAGTATTTAAGATTGTTCCAATCTTGGTATAAGGAAGGGCTGCTCGATAAAAATATCGCGACGGTCGATGGTAAAGCGCTCGACAGCAACCTTGCTTCCGGAGCAACGGGTGCCACGATCGGCAACGCTGGCGGCGGGATGGGAAAATGGCAGCCGTTGATCGAGGCGAACGATCCGAAAGCAGTGCTTGTGGCAGCTCCTTATCCGGTGCTGAACAAGGGCGAGAAGCCCAAATTCGGGCAGCGGAACCAACCGTACTCCTCTGAAGGCACGGTCGCGATTACAACGGCCGCCAAGGATCCGGAGTTGGCAGTACGGATGCTGGATTACGGGTACAGTGAGGAAGGCCATATGTTCTTCAACTTTGGGGAAGAAGGCGTCAGCTACGAGTTGGTGGACGGATATCCGAAATACACCGACTTGCTCATGAAAAATCCAGATAAACTCGCGCCGGCGCAAGCGATTTCGTTATATGCCCGCGGCAGCTACAACGGACCGTTCGTACAAGACAAACGGTATGCGGAGCAATTCTTCGCCCTGCAAACCCAGCGGGATGCGATCGAAATTTGGAAGAACACCGATGTCGCGAAATACCAATTGCCGCCGATTACGCCAACGCCGGAGGAAAGCTCGGAATATGCCACGATTATGAACGACATCAACACGCTGGTGGATGAGATGACGATCAAGATCATTTTAGGGGAAGAATCCGTGGACCAATTTGAAAGCTATGTAGAAAAAATGAAGTCGCTTCGCCTGGACCGCGCCATCGAGATTCAAACTGCAGCGCTGGAGCGTTACAACAATCGATAAGGAGCATACGGGAGGGCGTATAGGCCCTCCCGACTTGAAATGAGGTGAACCCCTAAAGCGCATGAATAAACCCGTTTCCTTCAAACGCCGGTTGATCCGGGACTTTCGGTTAAACAAATATTTGTATCTCATGATGATTCCCGTCATCGCCTACTACGTGATTTTTCATTACGGTCCGATGTATGGCGCAATCATCGCTTTTAAGGATTTTTCCCCGGTTAAGGGGATCTTGGGGAGCGACTGGGTGGGTCTCAAGCATTTCGAAGAGTTCTTCGGGAGCTACTATTTCTTGCGAGTTCTCAAAAACACCGTACTCATCAGCTTATATACGCTGATCTTTGAGTTCCCCGCGCCGATCATCCTGGCCTTGCTGATCAATGAAGTGCGCCGCCGCCGCTTCAAACGGGTCGTGCAGACCATTACGTATATGCCGTATTTTATCTCCTTAGTTGTGATCTGCGGCATCATTACGGACTTTACGAATGCGGACGGCCTAATTAACCGGCTGTTTATGCTGCTTGGGTACGATGGTCAAGCGATGCTGCAGAAGCCGGAGCTGTTCCGGCCGATCTACGTGTTGTCGGAAATCTGGCAACGCATCGGCTGGGAATCGATCATCTATATTGCCGCGTTGATGAGCATCGATCTCGAGCAATACGAAGCCGCTCGAATTGACGGGGCCAGCCGGCTGAAGCAAATGTTCTATATCACCCTACCCGGCCTGGTACCTGTCATCACCATCATGTTTATTTTGCGGATTGGGAACTTGCTGAACGTTGGTTTTGAAAAAATCATTTTGCTCTACAATCCGATCACCTACGAAACGGCGGATGTTATTTCCACCTTTGTGTACCGCAAAGGGTTGCTGGAATTCGGCTGGAGCTATAGCTCGGCCGTGGGATTATTTAACTCGGTGATCAATCTCGCGCTGCTCATCTCCGCGAACTACATCAGCCGCAAAGTGAATGAAAACAGCTTATGGTGAGGTGGAAGCGATGAAGACGGAAAGCGGTTGGATGGATCGATTATTTAATGTGGTGAATTATACCCTGCTGATTTTGCTCGTGATCGCGACCTTGTATCCGTTGGTCTATGTTCTGTTAGCCTCCCTTAGTGATCCGGCGCGCCTGTTGGCTTATAAAGGACTGCTTTGGAAGCCGGTGGGTTTCAGCCTGGAAGCCTATCGGGCCGTGCTCGCCAACCCGGGGATCGGAATCGGGTTTCGTAATACGTTGTTTATCGTCGTGTTTGGAGTGACCGTGAATATTTTCATGACTGCCCTGGGCGCTTACGTATTGTCCCGCAAAAACGTGATGTGGAACAAGGTCTTTATGTTCATCATCGTGTTTACGATGTTTTTTGGCGGCGGCTTGATTCCGATGTACCTGATCGTCAAGGGCGTAGGTCTATTGGATTCGTTATGGTCCACGATCATCCCGTTTGCAGTCAGCACGTTTAATCTGATCATCATGCGGACGTCATTTATGGGCATCCCGGACAGCTTGGAGGAGTCGGCGAAGATCGATGGGGCGAATCACTTTACGATCCTGTTCCGAATTATCATCCCGCTCTCCATGCCCGTGATTGCCGTGATGATCTTGTATTATGCGGTGGACAAATGGAACGGGTGGTTCTATGCCTCGGTGTTCATCCGAAGCCGGGAGTTGTTCCCCTTACAGCTCGTGCTCCGCGAAATCCTGATCTCGAACTCGACGGACAGTATGTCGATCGGCGCCTCCGCCGGAGACCGGTTCCAGATCGGGGAGACGATCAAATATGCGACGATCATTGTGGCGACGTTTCCGATCATGTGCATATATCCGTTTTTACAGCGTTATTTCGTGAAAGGTGTTATGGTCGGATCGTTGAAGGGGTAATGGATGAGAGGGAAGTCCCACGAGTAAAGGTAGAGGAGGAGAAACATGACAACGACCTTAAAAACGATCAGCCAGGAGATCTGGCCGCGGTTGGAGTCCAAGGTGTCGCTGATGCGGGATTCCTTGGGATCTAAGGCTCCGCATGTTGCAGGACAAAACGGAATTTATGACGATACGAAGCTGGACTGGTGGACCTCCGGATTCTGGCCGGGGATCCTCTGGCTGATGTACGACATGACGGGTGAAGAAGGATGGCGGGAGGCAGCCTGGTCTTGGGATGAACGGTTGTTTGCGTTGTTCCAGCAGGAGAATGCTTTTGATCATGATGTAGGTTTTCATTTTTTGCCGACGGCGGTCTTTAAGTATAAGCTGACCGGCGACAAAGACGCCTTGCGGCGAGGCTTGTTTGCGGCAAACTTCCTGGCCGGCCGCTTCAACCCGAAGGGCAGCTACCTCCGGGCTTGGAACGGCAGCAAGCAAACCGGCTGGTCGATCATCGATACGATGATGAATATCTCGCTGCTCTTCTGGGCTTCCGAGGAAAGCGGCGACCCACGGTTTGCGCATATCGCCAAGGCTCATGCGGATATGGTTGTGAAGCAATTCGTGCGGGCGGACGGGTCCACCCATCACATCGTGGTGTTTGACCCCGAAACGGGCGAACGCGTGGGGGCGTTAGGCGGACAAGGCGCGGGTCCCGACTCGGCCTGGAGCCGGGGGAACGCCTGGGCGCTTTACGGCCTGACGAATACGTACCGTCATACCAACGACGCAGTGTACTTAAGTGCAGCCCAGCGGGTGGCAAATTTCTTTATCGCTAGCTTGCCTGAGGACAGCGTCCCGCCGTGGGATTTCCGGGCCATACTGGAAGCTGGGGACGACGAGATTCCCCGTGACACCTCGGCCGGAGCGATCGCTGCCTCCGGGTTGCTAGAGCTTGCCGACCAACTGGATGAACCGATTGGCCGACCGTACCGCTCTGCCGCCGAGCGAATCTTAAGCTCACTCGCTACGAATTATGCCACTTGGGACGATCCGAAGCATGAGGCCATCCTGCTTCAAGGTACGGGCCACAAGCCAGCTAATCAGAACGTGAACGTTTCGCTGATCTACGGGGATTATTACTTCGTTGAGGCGTTGGCGAAGCTCCAAGGATGGAAGCGGCGTATTTTCTAAAAAAACTTTATCTCGAAATTTAGCCCGAAGGACCACCTAGTCCCTCGGGCTATTTGCGTTTTGTTAGGTCGCAGGACTGCTCGCAAGCGGGAATTGTCAATCGAATTGAACTTTTTATCTATAGGCTTGGGCCGGGGAAACACGTTTTAATTAGGTCTTGATCTGATGCACCGACAAACCAACAAAACCGACGAACCGATTAACCCACTAACCTGCTTATCTACAAATCAGAAGGATACGGGGGAGGAACGGATGTTGAACATTCAATCTTTGTGGCGGAAACGGGAAAGCGTGATCGTAACCTGGCTCGTTTCGTACAGTGCAGTGTTGTTTGTGCCGATTCTGTTCAGCCTCATCATTTACGCTCAGGCCAATACAGCGTTAAAGAGCGAAATTCACCGGGCGAACGATTCGTTGCTGAAGCAAATGCGCTATACGATCGATACGCAAATCGATTTGATGAAGCGGCTCATTATGGAGATGACTTGGAGTCCGAACCTGCAGACCTTGATGTATTCAAGTCAGTCTGACGCCGAAGCACCTTACACCGCTTACCAGCTCGTCAAGGAGTTTCGTCTGTTCAAGACGTCGTACGCCACGATCGATGAATTTTACGTCGTTTGGAAAAAAGGGGATGCGGTTCTCCGGGCGGGGAATATCCGGGATATCCCCACCGCCTTTCATACCATTCACGAGACCGGGGCCATCAGTTTAGAGACTTGGAAACGCCTAGTTTTGGAAGCGGATACAAAACACTTTGTTGTGCTCCCTTACCTCAATGCGGGGCACGCGGAATCCTCCATCGCTTATGTCACGCAGCTGCCAGCTGATCTGAACGGGCAAGAGACAGGTACGGTCGTGGTGATGACGGATACGAGCCGGTTCCAACAGGCCCTTGAGGGGATCTCCGGCTTCAGTGATGGTCTGCTGCTGATCCTAAATCAGAATGACGAGGTGCTGATGACCAATCGGGACCCTGCCGATGAGCTGCTTCCCTTTATGGATGGCAACCGCGTAAGGCTGGATCGGGCGAAGGTCGGGGAATCGGAGCTGTTCTATATGGATTCCGCGGTATCCGATCTCAAATATGCGTTGATCATCCCGAGCGGGTTGTATTGGGAAAAAGCCGTGAACGTCCGCAATTTTACGTATATCAGCATTCTGGTCAGCCTGCTTGGCGCCGGCGTGCTGACGTGGTTTTTCATGCGTCGCAACTATTCTCCGATCCAACAGCTGGTGGAATCGTTGTCGGACAAATCGACTCAAGCCATGCCTGGAGAGCCTAATGAGCTGCGGTTTATCCAGAACATGATCCAGCGGGCCCGGAGCGAGAAGAATGAGATTGCCCAGCAACTTCAGAAGCATCAGCAGGTGCTTCGCTCGAATTTGATTTATCGGCTGCTGAAAGGGAAAACCGATCCGCTGGTGCCGTATGAAGAATCGTTCCGCTCCTTTCAGATGCCGCTGTATTCACGGGATTTTGCCGTCATTTTATTCGTGATCGAAAATGAAGACCAACTCTATGACAAGCTGCCCGGCGTGGGATTAAGCGAACGGAGTAAGTTGATCCAGCTGATCATCTCCAATGTGGTCGAGGAGTTGGTTGCCGCTCGAGGACATGTAGGGTACGTTGCGGAGGTTGACGAGATGATCGTTTGCCTGGTGAATTTGCAGGCGGATTCCAAGACGTGGAGCGAGGATTTGAGAGAGATTGCGGCGGAAGCCCAGCGGTTCTTGGAGCGTTACGAGATGGAGCTGACCATTTCGTTCAGTGGCCGGCATCCATCATGGATTGGTATTCATGAGGCGTATCAAGAAGCGGTGGATGCGATGGAATACAAGATGGTATTGGGGAAGAAAGGAATTATTGCTTACGGCGAGATCCATCGTGAGACGGCAAATGGCATGTACGGGTATGATTATCCGCTGCAAACCGAGCAGCAGTTGATTAACTTCATCAAAGCCGGCGATGCCGAGCAAGCCGGCCGTTACATGAATGAGATCATGAAGCGGAATTTGGAGAAGCCGGTGATGTCGCTTAACGTGGCCAAATGCCTCATGTTTAATTTGGTAAGTACGATGATCAAGGTCATCCATGAACTAGGCGGACATGAGGATGATTGCCGGCTGGCCGATTATCCGCTGTGGATCGACGAGGTGCTGGCCTGCGATACGGTACAGGAAATGCAAAGCGCTCTGCAAGGCTTGTTGCATGAGGTCTGCGCATTTGCCGCCGACAAACGTGCAAGCCATCTGTTGAGAGAACGAGAGGACTCGCTTCGCAGCCTGATCGAGAAAGTGACGGCGTATATCGCGGCACGTTACAACGACGCCAACTTAAATGTGAATGCGATTGGCGATCATTTTGGCATGAAAGGCAGTTACCTCTCCAAGCTTTACAAGAATCAGACGGGAGAAGGCCTGCTGGACAGCATTCACCGATGCCGAATTGAGAAGGCGAAGGAGCTCATGCGGACGCAATCGGAATCGATCAGCGAGCTGTCTAAAGTGGTGGGATATAACGATGCAGCTACGTTTATTCGGGTATTTAAGAAGTACGAAGGCATCACGCCTGGCAGATATAAAGAGATCAGCGGCATGAATGGGAAGGAGGTTACGGTATGAGTGGAAATCGAAAAAAGGTTCGGACTCTTACAAACCGGGGGCTCGCGACGGTGTTGATTCTGGCGTTATTTGTCCTGCTGAGCTCTTGTGATTCCAGTGCGGGACCCTTCCGCGGGTCATCCGCCGCTTCGGCAGCGAATCCGCAGGAGGTACAACCGGGCGGAAATCATGCGCAGGATCAACGGTTGACGCTCACTTACTGGGCTGAGCTCAACGGAAATGCAGCCAGCATTAAATCCAAGTTCAGTGAGGTTCCTTTCTTCCAAGAATGGCAACGGAGAACCGGGGTCCAGCTCGATTTCATCCAGCCTCCCGCCAATCAAGGGAAGGAGGCGATTAGCGTCCTGCTCGCTTCCGGCGAGTTGCCGGATCTGATCGAGTATGAATGGATCAATTATCCGGGCGGTCCGGAGAAGGCGATCAACGACGGGTATATTCTAAGGCTGAATGAAATCTTCGACCAATATGCCCCTCACTTGAAAAAATATCTCCAAGCGCATCCCGAGATCGATCTCCAGGTTCGTACCGCAAACGGAAGTTACTACGCCTTCCCATTTATTCAAGGGGATCAGCGGCTTCGTACTTACCAGGGTCCCATCATTCGCAAGGATTGGCTAGATGATCTTGGGCTAGAAATTCCGGAGACAATCGCGGAATGGCATGATGTGCTGAAGGCGTTCAAGGAACGCAAGGGGGCTGAGGCTCCGCTAACCTTTCTTGGCGTACCGAATCCGCTGTTTGGCATCGAAGGCGGAGGATTCGTTGGCGCCTTTGGGATTAAGAAGGATTTCTATCAAGAGCAGGGGAAGGTCAAATTTGGCGCCATCGAGCCGGAGTACAAGGCGTTTCTCGCTTTGTTCCGCGACTGGTATCAGCAAGGGCTTATCGATCCCAACCTTGCTGCAGTGGACTCGGAAACCCAAGATACGAGCATGATTCTCGGACGTAGCGGCGCCAGCATTTGGAACGCCGGAGCGGGAATCGGGACCTGGCTGCCGGTGATGAGAGCCCAGGACCCGAAGGTCGAACTGGCGCCGGCGCCATATCCGGTACTGAAGAAGGGTGATCGTCCGAAATTTGGTCAGCTCGCTCCGGTGGTGGGTGTCAGCGGCAGTGTTGCGATCTCAACAAGCAATCAGCATGTGGAGGAGTCGGCCCGGATGCTGGATTACGGTTACAGCCCGGAAGGTCATCTGCTGTTTAACTTCGGAATGGAAGGGGTCAGCTACGAAATGAAGGACGGGTATCCGGCCTATACCGACCTCATTTTAAACAATCCCAACCAGTGGGCTCCTTCACAAGCGCTGGCGATGTATACCCGTGCTAGTTATTTTGGTCCGTTCGTGCAGGATGTACGGTATATGGAGCAGTATTATTCGCTGCCGGAGCAACAGGAGGCTACCCGCCTATGGTCCGATACGGATGCCGCGCTCCACAACTTGCCGGTTCTGCCGAAAACCGAGGAGGAGAGCACGGAGTTTTCGGTCATTATGCAAGACGTGAACCGCCTCGTGGATGAGATGTCGCTTAAGATCATCTATGGGATGGAGCCGCTGGATGCGTTCGAAGGGTACGTGGAGCAAATTCATGCCATGGGGATCGACCGGGCGATTCAAATCCAACAGCAGTCCCTCGATCGGTATAACACGGCATTGTCTGCGAAGTGAATGGAGGGATTTGGAAAAAACGCAACGCGAGTGGCGTTTTTGAGCATCGATAAACAGGCTTCCTCCCACTACAATGGTGGGTGAATCCCATAAACAAAGGAGGAAGATGATGTGATGCGCAAAAGATGGTCGGCCATACTGCTCGCCCTGGCCGTTGTCGCCGGACTCACAGTAACCGGGGGAGGAGCTATTTCAGCGTCAGCCGACGAAGCGAATCCGGCAGCCCATCAAGGTCCGTCCCTTGGCCGCGATGGGAGAAGCTTGCTTTATCCCAAGGGGTGGTATCCGGGATACCGGACGAGTGAGGGTCAGTTCCTGCATGATTTCTCCTATGCAGGCTACCGGAGAGGTGAGGTACCGATTCCTTCCGTGAACAAGCACCGGGGCATTAACGTGACGAAATCCCCATACCGCGCGGACCCTACTGGGCGCACGGACTCCACACGCGCCATTCAACAAGCGATTGATGATGCGGCGGCGCGCGGAGGAGGCGTTGTCTACCTTCCCAAAGGAACGTATCGTGTGACTCCGCAGGAAGGGAAGGATTTTGCTCTAAATATCAACTCCAGCGGGGTGGTGCTCAAGGGAGACGGGCAGCTTCAAACGCACATTTACAATGCGCAGGAAAATATGAAGCAAAAGGACATCATCCGAGTCGGCGGCGGGGATTGGAAACGGACCAGCACTTCGAGCAAGCTGCGCAAAACAGTATCCGAACCTACGGTGTTGCTGCCCGTAGAGAGCACGGATGGCTTCCAAGTGGATGATTTCGTTGTCATTACCTTTGAGACGACGGAAGGCTTCCTGAAGGAGCATGGGATGCAGAATAAATGGGCTTCCCGTTTAGGTAAGGTGGAGCCGATATTTTATCGGCAGATCGTAGCTGTTGATTCGAAGGCCAAAACTTTGACCCTGGATATCCCAACCCGGTATCCTCTAAAGCTTCGTGATGATATTACGATTACCAAAACGGAAGCGCCAATCATGGAGGTGGGCCTGGAGGACTTCTCCATCGCGAACGTCGAGAACTCGAAGCCGGGGCTCGGCGAAGATGACTTCAAGGTGGAAGGAACGGCAGGGTACGAAGCCGATAATGCCGAAAGCGTATTTTGGAACACGAAAGGGATTGCCGCCCATTCAAGTAAACCGGGGATCATCATCGAATCGGAGCAGTTTGGCAACGGGTATATTATCGGCACCCACGGGAAAGTGAACGGGGTGAAAGTGGATATCATCGGTTCGATTCCGAATGCGGATACCTCGCCGTTTGATTGGGTCGAAGCCGTCGGGCAAGGGGAGCGGCTGTTCCCGCAAAGCTTGTACAAGGATCAAACCAAGCAACGGTTGGATCACCGGGAACTGGGATTGCAGTCGATCCTTGTCAACGGGGAAGCTGTGCCGGGCGTGCAGTTTTTGCGGACGCAATATGATTATGTACTGCCATATGGTACCACAGAAACCCCAATCCTTTCGGCAAAGGCAACGTCGAAGGATGCCCGTGTCAAGATCGTCCAACCGAAAGGGACAAGCGGAACCGGCGTTATTACGATTACCCGGCGCGGAAAGACGCAAACGGTGCGGGTGAAGTTTAGTGTGGCGAAGACGCCTGTGCTGCCGGAGAATATTACGATTGCCCCGGACAAAAGCGTACCGGGCTGGAGTTCTGCCGGTTATGCGATCAGCGCAGGCAAGAGCGGACGTCTTCAATCTTTCCTGACGCTCGATAACGGGGAAGTCGTAAACACCTCCGAGTTAAATATCCCGGTGACGTACCGGGTTAGTGACGAACAGGTGGGTTATATCGAAGGAAATACATTTTATGCCGAACGGCCCGGTGTCGCAGACATCATTGCCAGCTGCCAGCTACAAGGCGTGGTCGTCGAAGCGCGCCAGACCTTTGAGGTGCTGGAGCCGATACCCGAGCCTGCGGGACCTTTAGCCGCCATCGCCAAAGTAACGGCCAGCGCAGATGACGGCAATGTGCCCAGCAACACGCTGGACCGTGATCCGGACACCCGTTGGTCTGCAGATGGGAAAGGACAGTTTTTGCAGGTGGAGCTGGAAGAGGTCACGATCGTGGATGGGGTAGGCCTGTGGTTTTATAACGGACACACCCGCTCGAACTATTTTGATCTGGAGGTTTCCGTGGATGGTGTTCATTTCGAATCTGTTCTAACCGGGATGGCCAGCAAGAAACAGTCGGAACTGGAGACGTTTGAGTTTACTCCGACCCCGGCCAAATACATCCGATATGTGGGTCAAGGCAACGAGATCAATACCTGGAACAGCTTGCTTGAAATTTGGGTTCACGCCGAATAATGTCGAATAATCAGGGCTTGAATCCCTCTACAATAGGCCGAACAGATCATTTGCGCTCATCCTTTTTATGATAATCTCATTCTGAATCGAATCGCCCTGTAAGGAGTACGGCCAATTGTTTATCGCATCGCAGGGAAATCAGAGAAGGAATGGAGTGTAGAGGACCGAGTGAAGAACAAGGCAATCCTGCTGTTGTTGGCAGTCTGTTTGACGGGGGTTTTTGGAGTTTCGTCTCCGGCCCAAGCAGAGGCGCGGCCAACCAAAGCGATTTGGGCATGGGATTTTTATGATGCGGCTTCCAATTCGCAAAAGATCACGTCTTTGTTGGAGTTTCTGAAGGAGCAGGACATCAACCTGCTGTTTATCGGAACAAGCAGAACGCTGCCGGATCAGCCGGCAACCTATACGGAACTGATCTATCGGGCACATGCGGAGGGAATTCGCGTCTTTGCGCTGGTCGGAAGAGCAGAGTGGGCCTTGGAAGGCCGACATCGCGATGCACTCGCAGAGCTTCGGCAGGTGCTGTCGTTTAATGCTTCCCACCCGGCCAGCACCTTTGACGGCATTCAATTTGATATCGAGCCGCACACGTTGCCGGAATACCAAACGAAGCGAGGATCCATCAATTATCAATACCTGCAGGTCTTGAAGAAAATCGCGGCAGAAATTCGCGCCAGCGGCGATCCACTGGAGTTTAACGCGGCGATTCCTTGCTGGTATGCTACGGGAGAAAATCCGGTGATAGTGGAGACGGGCGGACAACGGAAGCCGTTAAGTTATTTCGTATTGGATATCGTGGACACTGTTTCCGTCATGGCCTACCGCGACACAGCTGATCGGCAAATTCGCGCATCCTTGGCGGAAGCCGATTATGCTGCAAGCTTGGGTAAGAAGGTCTATATCGGTGCAGAAACCAGTCCGCCAAACGGATCTACGATTCCAAACGAGATTACGTACTATAACAAAGGCTTAGTTTACATGAACCAGCAAATTCAGGCCATCAACGCTTATTATGCGAAGCATGCAGGATTTGGCGGAATCGCCATCCATCAATACCCTGCATACCGAATCATGCTGCAAGGCCGGTAAGAAGCAATCGGGCAGGTGAAGGTTCATCGGCACACATACAGATTGCTGAAAATGAATAAGGATGAAAAAGATGGAGACGTACTTCCCGGACTTTCGGAATCAAAGATATCCTGCGCTGTTTACGACAAACGACATGCTGGTGCTGGGCGCGATGAAGCTGTTGCTGGACCGAGGCGTTCAGATCCCTCAGGAGGTTGCCGTCTTGGGGTACGACGATATCGAGCTTGGCCGCATGTATTCGCCGTCGCTGTCCACGGTCAGCGTGGATACCGCCGGCATCGGGAGGGATGCGGTGGAGCTGTTGGACAAGCTGATCCGCGGTGAAGCGGATTTGCCTAAGCTGGTGGAATACGAAAGTCATGTTGTCAAACGTCAATCAACGGAAGGAAGGGAGTGACCTGAATGGGATGGTATTGGAAAAAAAGTAGGGTAAGGCGAATCATCGAGTTTGTGCTGCTCGCTGCTCACCGTGTTTGCGATATTTTTTGCCGGTCCGCTCTTGAACCTGCTGGTGCTGGCGTTTAGCGAGAAGTGGAACTATCCGGACGTCTTGCCGGCGACTTGGGGGGTTCAAATGGTGGAACTTCGTATTAGCCAAGGACGATATCGTCTCCTCGATTTCGTTGTCGTTCTTGATCGCGGCGATTGTAACGGCGTTATCGATCCTCATCTGCATCCCGACCGCATATGCGTTCGCCAGAATCCAGTTTCCGCTGAAGCGAATGTTCTTGTTCTCGTTCCTGCTGACGCATGGATGTAACCCCGGGATACGGGGTTCTTTTTTTAAAATTATTCTTTCCATTGATTTGGTTGTTTGGATTCGTTTACAGTATAATTATGCTGTAATTTTCCAAATCGAGAGGGGATGTCCGTGAATAACGTAGACAGGTCAAATCAAGCGACATCAAAGGAGCAGTGGAAAAGGAACATCATCCTGTTCCTGAGTAGTCAAACGATTTCGCTGTTTGGCTCCTCGCTGGTGCAGTACGCGATCATGTGGTACATTACGCTAAATACGAAATCGGGGATCATGATGACGTTATATATCATCTGCGGGTTTATCCCAACGTTCCTGTTATCCCCGGTGGCGGGCGTCTGGGCGGATCGCTACAACCGAAAATGGCTGATTATGCTGTCGGATGGCATGATCGCCTTCGCTACACTGATCCTCGCGCTCCTATTCCTGATGGGCTATGAGGAAGCTTGGCTGCTCTTTGTTATGGCTGCGATCCGGGCGCTTGGCTCGGGCGTGCAGACGCCGGCAGTTGGGGCGATTTTGCCGCAAATCGTACCGTCCGACCAATTAACGAAAGTGAACGGGATTAACGGAAGCATTCAAGCAGTCATTATGTTCGTGTCCCCGATTGTCAGCGCTGCGCTGCTCACTTTGGCGACGATCGAAACGATTTTCTTCATCGATGTGGTCACGGCGGCGATCGCGATTTTGACACTGCTGCTTTATTTTCGGATTCCGACCCATCAACGAGCTTCAGGTCCGCAATCAACTGGTTATTTTCACGACCTGAAAGAAGGTCTGGCCTATATCCGTCGACAAGCCTATCTAAAATCCTTCTTTGCTTTTATGGCGGTCTTTTTTATTCTGATGGCCCCGGCCGCGTTTTTGACCCCGCTTCAGGTGACCCGCACTTACGGCGAAGAGGTCTGGCGGCTTACCGCAATTGAAATCGCCTTTTCCATCGGAATGATGGCGGGAGGGGGATTGATTGCCGCGTGGGGCGGTTTTAAGAATAAAGTGCACACGATGACTTTGGCTACGGTATTGATGGGGTTATGTACATTTTTGCTTGGCGTCGTCCCCGTCTTTTGGATCTATCTGGCGTTTATGACCTTGTTTGGGATCGCAATGCCAACCTTTAATACCCCTACGATGACAATGATTCAGGAAAAGGTCGACGAAAGCTATATGGGAAGAATCTTTGGCGTATTTAGCATGATCTCCACGTCGATGATGCCGATCGGGATGCTGATCTTCGGGCCCATTGCCGATGCGATTGCGATCGAATGGCTGCTCATCGCGACGGGACTGCTGATTTTGCTCCTATCGCTCTTTCTCGGACGGAATCAAGCGTTGCTGGAAGCTGGCAAACCGGCAATCCAGGAAGGCACAACCTAATCTTGAGAAGGCAGGCTCAATGAGCCCTGCCTTTTTATTTTTGTCACCCGGATCAGGAGGCGAAGCAAGCGCTGCGGATTGGAAAGTAATTTGGCTGAGCCAGAGCCAAACAAAGGCGCCCACAACTTAATTGGGGCGCCCATTTAATATGATATTGCTTGCTTTGCCAAAATCGAGAGCGACTTTGCCTGTAATCGAGGCAATCTGTTGAGCCAGAACCACTGCGCTGACCCCACATGAAATCAGTGCCACATCAAAGCTGTCCTTATGAGCGGTAATCCACTTGATCGTATTCCGGTACTCCGGCCATTGGTCAAAAGGCAGGGCGTGCACGATTTTTTGGTTATAGGGTTCTTTTTTAAGCCGTTCCTTGATCTTAGCGGCTTCCCGTGTGATGACCATAATTCGCAGGCCGGAGAGGAGTGACCAAAATTCCTCCATTTTGGCCAATTCCCGGTTCACCCCGGCATGGCAAATCACAGGCGGCTGAATCTTGTAATAGGAGAAAACCTTATCGGTTAAGGGTCTTTTTAAATAATCCGGGGCATTGATCGTGTTGTCTCCGGCGGGCAGGATTCCTACAACGGTCGCCTTTTTTACGGAAGAAATCACGGCGTTGCGCAGCGGTAAATTTGGAAGGGTCAGGCCTTTTTCTCCTCGGTTCGCTTTGATTGCCCACCGTTCCTGAAGCACTTTAGACATGGGCCAGACATGATGCTGAGACATGACCAAGTTCTCGCCATCACCAATCCTTACTAACGAAAACGGCTTCTGTTTCTCGATGGCGTCTCTGATTCTCTTTAGCAAATCTTGGGCTTCCAAGTAGATTTGTTGCATCGGACGTTTCATTCCTTTCGCGTGCTTAATCATTTCAGTCTATGATGGCGAATAGGGTTTGAATTGTGTGCTTGTACTGCAAAGTAAATTTGCGGTTGGGTTGACTTTTTTTGCAGTGCGTTATGGAATACGTCCCTGTCCTTCTCCTATTGTCTAGCATATAGTGAAAGATCGGTAGCTCCGTTACACGCAAGTAAAAGCAATCAGACGGGCTATTATGACAAGGAGGGAAGTGCATGTCCAAAAAAGTGGTGATTGAAAGCAATTTCAATACGTTTGGGTTTGATCCAGAGCGGCTTACTCGGCCGTGGCTGGAGAAACGAATCGCGATCTTTCGCAACTTTACCTTGAAATCATTAAAAGCCCAAACCAATCAGAATTTTCTGGCGATATTTAAGATCGCCCAAGGAACCGAAGCGATTGTTGCAGACATATTGTCAAAACAACCGCCGTTTCCAAACAACATCTGGTTTGGGACGAACCGCGACAGTATCGAGAAAATTAAAGCCTTTGCCGGCAAAAGCGATGATTTATATATCGCGCGTTTGGATTCTGACGATCTGTATCATAAAACTTATGTACAGCAGCTGTATAATTATCAGCCAAAGTCCGAAACCGTCGCATTGATTAATCAAAACGGCTATTTATGGGACAGTGTTAACAGCGAAATGGCACCAACCTTTCATCGTTCCCCACAATTCTATGTATTTCTGTACAAGACAGCAGAGTATCTGAACGGATACCGCGTTAAACTTCCAGGGCGGGGCACGCACGGCAATGTGATCGATTTACCGCATGAACTGCTTGCCCCCCGGAACTACGTGAATGTCATCCATCAGGATAATACTTCAGTCAAAAGAGTACCGCCACGCGACCGATTGAGCCCCGCGGAAATCCGGAACGTGTTGAAAGAATTCATGGGATAACCGCGGGTTCCCTCGAACTAGAGGAGGTGAAGGAATATGGTAAACCAGGATCGGGTCAACGAGCGCTATTATGGCCAGGTAAACTCGGAAAAGTCCCATGAAGCAACAAGAGCACGTATCCACTGGATTTGCCGTCAAGTCACTGGCAGAAGAGTACTTGACGTAGGGTGCAGCCAAGGGATTACTTCGATCCTCCTGGGCCGAGAAGGACGCAGGGTTCTAGGGTTAGATTTGGAAGAAGGAGCTATCCATTATGCGAAAAGGGAGTTGTCCCGGGAATCTAAGCCTGTCCGGTCCAAAGTTCAGTTTAAAGTAGCCGATGTCACTGAATTCCAAGGTCATAAGCTATTTGATACGGTCATTCTAGGACAAATTCTGGAGCATTTTGCGAATCCCGGAGTTTTGATCAGTCATGCTTATCGATTGCTGGCAGACGGCGGAACCCTCATCGTAACGGTGCCTTACGGATATCATCCCTTCCACGATCATAAGCAGACCTTCTATGCGGGGAACCTAGGCATCTGCCTGGATCCCTGGTTCGAGATCACGAAATTGGAAGTGCAGCATAATTATTTGTGCTGCGTGGCTGTGAAACAAAAAGAGATTCGGAGACAAATCCTTCCTGATGCTTCCATGATGAAGAACTGGATCCTTTTTGACAGCGAGCGGTTTACTGAGATTGAACGCCAGCACCTGCAAGTCATGGAGCAGCGAAAAAAAGCGCTGGGGCAAGCTTACGAGCAACTGAAAGAACTGCGTAAAACGAAGCCCAATTAAGCCCCCAAGAGATGAACACACCCGAACAAGGGTGTGTTTTTTTTCGTTTAAATTCAGTTTAACTACCTCCGTTAATCTCCTAACTGTAAATCACATTGGTTGAAGGATAGGAGGACTTAACAGATGATTACGAAAACTTCCGCCTTCACGGGGGGCGCAACTAAACTGGCGATTGAAGCTGAGGGACTCGTGAAAATATTTGGAACGAACCGGGCGGTAGACGGAGTGAACCTGAAGGTGGGGAGCGGGATGATTTATGGCGTCCTGGGACCTAACGGGGCAGGGAAAACGACGACGATCCGCATGCTGGCGACATTGCTGCGTCCAGACGCGGGTTCCGCCCGCATTTTTGGGCACGATGTCGTCAAGGAGCAGCATATTGTCCGTCAACTGATCGGCGTGACCGGACAATACGCCTCGGTGGATGAAACGCTGAGCGCTACGGAAAATCTCGTCATTTTCTCCAGGCTGTTAGGCTTGGGGCGCAGCGAGGCTCGCCGGAAAGCAGCGGAGCTGCTGGAGGAGTTTGGGTTGTCGGAAGCGGCCAAGCGCCCGCTAAAGCACTTCTCCGGCGGGATGCGCCGGCGGCTGGATTTGGCAGCGAGCCTGATTGCCCAGCCGCCGCTCATTTTCCTGGATGAACCGACGACGGGGCTGGATCCGCGAACGCGGTCGCAGATGTGGGATACGATTCGCCGTCTTGTTGCGACCGGATCGACGGTGTTGTTAACCACCCAGTATCTGGATGAAGCCGACCAACTGGCAGACCGGATCGCCGTGATTGATCGCGGGCAGGTCATCGCAGAAGGCACTGTCGACGAGTTAAAGACCTCGGTGGGAGCCTCGTCGCTGCAGTTAAGAATTAAGAATCCACTTCATTTGGCAGAAACTCGCCGCATTGTGGAGCAGGTGCTGAAAGTGCCTTCCACCCTCACAGCAGAGTCAGGAAAAATTACCGCCCCGATGGCGGAGGCCGATCTGGTGACCGACCTCTTGATCGCCTTGCGCGAAGCGGACGTGGATTTGGCGGAATTAAGCGTTCAGAAACCAACGTTGGACGAAGTCTTTTTGACACTGACCGGGCGGGGCGTTGAAGAGAACACCGCAGGTCCTCAGGCTTATGTTCTTGATCAGAAGGGGGTAATCGCATGAGCAACACGGTTGTTAACGCTAAGGCCGCACGGCCATTAAAGAATCAAACCAGCTTCCGTCAATCGCTTCGTCACTCGTTGACCATGGCGTATCGAGGATTGTTAAAAATCAAGCGGACACCGGAGCAACTATTTGACGTGACGCTCCAGCCGATTATTTTCACGCTGATGTTTACGTATATTTTCGGCGGGGCGATCTCGGGGGATGTGATGAGCTACTTGCCGGTCATTATTCCAGGGATTCTGGTGCAAACCGTCATTTCCACCTCTGTCGTTACCGGAGTACAGCTGCGCGAGGATATGGAGAAGGGCGTTTTCGACCGCTTTAAGTCGCTGCCGATTGCTCGGATCGCGCCATTGGCCGGAGCCTTGCTGGCCGATACGGTCCGCTATACGATTGCGACCGTCCTGACGTTTGCTATGGGATACATGATGGGCTTTCGTCCGGATGGGGGATTTGGTTATGTCGCTCTTGCGGCGCTGCTGGTGATCGTTTGTTCTTGGGCAGTTAGCTGGATCTTTGCTTTCTTTGGCGTTATCGCGCGAACCGCATCCAGCGTACAAGGGATATCGATGATCGTGTTGTTTCCGTTGACGTTCCTGTCCAATGCGTTTGTTCCGGTTGAAACGATGCCAAAATGGCTGCAATGGTTTGCCAACATCAATCCGATTTCGCATTTGGTGACAGCGGTTCGGGAGCTGGTGAATCATGGAACCATTGGTGGAGATATGCTGAGCTCTCTTATCGGAGCAGCCGTTATTGTAGCGGTTTTTGCACCGATTACGGTCCGCGCTTACATGCGTCGCACTTAAAAAAATAAGCCGGAAGACGAGAGGTCTTCCGGCTTGAGTGTTTTCGCTGGTTATTTCGTTCCCAGCGATTAGGCTTGATGAGCGGCAACTGCTGCGCAGAAACGCTCCAGTGCTTCTTCCAGCAACGAGCGTGGGCAAGCCAGGTTGATCCGCAGGAATCCTTCGCCGTTCTCGCCGTAGATGGAGCCTTCCGTGAAGGCGATTTTGGCTTCCTTATACATCACTTGCTTCATCTCAGCTTTTTTCCATCCCAGTGCACGGCAATCCACCCATAATAAGTAGGTGCCTTCGGATAGAACGGGGGCCACCGCTGGCAGATGCTCGGCGAGATAAGCGACGGCGAAGTCACGGTTGGCACGAATATAGGCTAGGACGGCGTCAAGCCAATCCTCGCTTTGCGTATACGCTGCGATGGTCGCCGTAGGACCGAAAAAGTTCAGCGAACCGATGGCTTGCGCTTTGATCCGTTCGGCAAATTGTTTGCGGATGGCCACGTTTGGAATGATCGTATAAGCCGTCGCGAGGCCAGGGATGTTAAACGTCTTGGAAGGAGCCGCGCAGGTAATTGTGATTCCGGCAAAAGCTTCAGACAACGATGCAAACGGCACATGACGGTATTCGGCGAAGACCAAATCGCAGTGAATTTCGTCCGAGACGACCTTCACTCCATATTTCAGGCACAGCTCGCCAACCCGTTCCAGCTCCTCCCGGGTCCAGACCCGTCCACCGGGATTATGGGGGCTACACAGCAGCATCAGCTTCGCGCCGCCTTGCATCAACGATTCCAGATGATCGTAGTCCATCCGGTAACGTCCATCCTCGAGAACCAACGGATTTTCGGCAACTTCGCGTCCGTTATTGCGAATGACATCATAGAACGGATTATAGACCGGGGATTGCAGGATAACCCGATCTCCCGGTTCGGTTAATACCTGAACGGCTACGCTGAGCGCAGGCACGACGCCTTGAGTGTCGGTCAACCAGGACGGATGAACGTTCCAGCCATGCCGGCGCTCCAGCCAGCCGGTGATAGCCTCCAGGTATTCTTTGGGCCGGGAGGTGTAGCCGTAAATCCCCAGCCTGGCCCGTTCCGTGACGGCTTGGACAATGGCCGGCGCACAACGGAAATCCATGTCCGCTACCCACAAAGGCAATACGTCCGGATTCCCAAACAGCTCCTTTCCAAGATCCCATTTCTCGGAGTAGGTTCCTCTCCGCGGCACACGTTCGTCGAAATTATACGTCATCTCTTTGTTCCTTTCCTTTCCCATAGATGCAGGTTATCTCTAGTCGTGTCGGGCTTATTTCGGAAGAGGCTGGTACCCGTCGATAATCAGTTCCAGCTCGCCTGTCGTGGAATCAATCAGCAACCCGTGAACAGGAACATCTGCAGGAAGGAGCGGGTGCCTCTTAACGATATTGACGGTCCGAATGATCCCTTCCTTCTCGTTATCGAAACCGCGCAGCCATTTGTTTAGCTTGATGCCGGAATTCTCGATCGTGTTCAACGTGTCGTCGCTGATACCCCGTTCCCGCATGGAGCCAATCATCCGGTCCGAATTGAGCGCAGCCATACCGCAGCCGGTATGACCAACGATGAATACTTCCTGGGCATGTAATTCGTAGATCGCAACGAGAAGACTACGCATGACGCTCCCAAAAGGCTGGGAAATGATTGCGCCGGCGTTCTTGATCAGCTTCACATCGCCGTTGCGCAGGTTCATCGCTTTCGGGAGCAATTCGACGAGCCGCGTATCCATACAGGTCACGATCGCCATTTTCTTCTCAGGAAATTTATCCGTTACATATTTCTCGTATTCCTTCTCCTCGACAAATTTACGGTTGAACTCCAGTATCGACTGCAATTGATTCATGTTACTACCTCCTCGTATAGTATCTTTAAAAAGCTCTTTTAGGTTCATTTCCATCCC
>NZ_JALXVO010000049.1:0-32209 GCF_025151705.1 Paenibacillus sp. p3-SID1389
GAGACGCCGTAGACCGGCAGCCGTAACGACCACGCCAAGGTTTTGGCGGTCGTGACGGCAATCCGGATCCCGGTGTAGGAGCCTGGCCCCACCCCGACGGCGATCCCGTCCAGATCCTGCTTGGCGAGCCCCGCCGCCTTCAGGCAATCTCCGATCGCCGTGACCAAATATGCCGAATGGTTCCGTTCGGCATGGATCGTTCGCTCGGCCAGCACGCGGCCGCCCTCCATCACCGCCACCGCCAGCGAAGAAGTGGCGGTGTCCAACGCTAACAGCCGCTGCGATGGCCGTATATTTTCATGTTCGTTCATGGCTCGGATACTCCAATCTCTTTCAGGGCCGGCCCCCATTGCTCATAGGTTGCCCCCTGCACGTTGATATGCATACGCCGCCCCGTGGCCGACACCGTCTCGATGTACATCCGCAGCACGTCCTCCGGGAGCAGTTCCTCAATCAAGCTGGCCCACTCCACCAGCGTCACGCCATTGCCGTAGAAATACTCGTCCAGCCCCAGCTCATCCGCCTCATCCAGCGACAGCCGATAGACGTCCATATGATAAAAAGGCAGCCTGCCCTCATACTCCTTAATTAAAGTAAAGGTCGGACTGTTCACGGTGTCCTTCACGCCGAGGTGCTTCGCGAACAGCTGGGAAAACGCCGTTTTGCCCGCGCCAAGATCCCCGTCCAGGGCGATCACCGTTCCCGGCTGTGCCAGCTTCGCCAACGCCTCCGCCAGCCGCTCCGTCCCCTTCAGATCCTCGGCTTCGTATACCCACCGCGCTGAGGTGCTGCCATTGTTTTGATCCATGCTCACTTTAGCTTACCACCTTTATCACGTTCCAACGAAATCGCCATTCCTTCGAGCACCTAAGCTGCCTAAGCTGACCCAAGAGCTGCCCCAAGCTCACCCCAGCTCCGCTAACGGACCGAGATGACCTTAACCACTGATTTCCCGGACATTTCCCGTGCTAACGGACTCAGGAGACGTTATTCCAACGTTTTGGAAGAATAAGCAGCCCAAATCCGGTAAATAAGGTCTTTCTTGTCCGTTAAATTCCAGAATTCCGTCCTGCAGGCAAATAGCGTCATTGGTGTCCGTTACAGTTCATGTCTCAAATCCTTGCTAGGCCTGTCCTCATTATATCGGTCCGCCGCACCCCCCGCAACCGCAGAGCACCGGAACGAAAGATTCACTAACCCTGCGTAAATAGAAAATAGATTTCAAACCATACTACGGAATAACAGCAATTTCGTAAGCGAGGATTTGAAGGAAGCGCATAGAAAGGGGTTTACACCATGCATACCGTCTGGAAAGGAGCGATCAGCTTCGGGCTGGTCCATGTGCCGGTCAAAATGTTTTCGGCCACCGAAGACAAGGACATCTCCATGAAATACATTCATAAAGTGTGCGGCAGCCCGATTTCGTATGTACGGCGTTGTCCGGCGTGCGACGTTGACGTGAATTGGGAAGACATTTCGCGCGGTTACGAATACGAGAAGGGCAAGTACGTCCTTTTTGAAAAAGAGGAACTGGAGCAGCTGTCCGCCCACGCTGAAAAAACGATCAACATCATCGATTTCGTGGATTTGAAGGAGATTGATCCGATTTATTTTCAGAAGACGTATTATCTGGCGCCGGACCAAGCCGGAGGGAACGCCTATCAGCTGCTGCTTGAAGCGATGCGTGAAACAGGAAAAATCGGAATCGCCAAAATCGCCATCCGCTCCAAAAGCAGCTTGGCCGCCATCCGCGTAATGGAGGGATGCTTGGCCATCGAAACGATCTTTTATCCGGACGAAATCCGTCCGATCTCCCAAGTGCCTAACTTACCGGAGAACATTCAAGTGAACGACAAAGAGTTGACGATGGCAAAAATGCTGATCGAGCAGCTGTCCACCCCGTTTGAGCCGGAGAAATACACCGACGACTACCGCGAGGGGTTACTGCATCTGATCGAGCAAAAAGTGGCCGGCGAGGAAATCAGTCTGGCACCGGCCAAACCGGAGACCAACGTCATCGACCTGATGGCGGCGCTGCAGGCAAGCATCGAGGCGGTGAGGCCGGTCGCGACCGATCCGGGTCCCGCCGCCGCTGCTCCGGCAAAGCGCACACGCAAGCCGGCCGCCAAAAAAGCAAAGACCGAGCCGGAAACCAAGCCTGCCGCAGGAAAGGCCAAAAAGGCCGGCACAGACAACGAAACCGTAACGCCAACCGTGGCGGTGAAGCCGAAGCCCAAACGCCGCACCACCACCAAGCCGGAGGCGAAATAGACCGAAGGCCGTCACCGTCACCACCTGTTGGTTCACCGGCCAGACGCTACATGCTTTGCTCCATATTACAAGCCTCGGGCGGGACATTCGCCCACCCTTGGATGATCGGGTGGCGCATCGTGCCGCCGGGCGTCCACTCCATGAACTGCACCTTTACAGTCAGGGCCGGCTGAATCCAGACGGCCCCTTTGATGCGTTCAGGGACGTTGGCAAACGGACGCTTGGGGATGATCAATGGCTTCACGTTTTCGGTCAGGTCGCGCCAATCCGCCACCTTCCATTTGCCACTGCCGGCATGGCCGATGTAGATAAACCGACCCTCCGGGTCGTACAAGCCCAGTAAAATGGCGTTCACCCCACCATCGCGATATGTCACCCCGCCGATGGCGGCATACAGGTCGCGGGCCAGCTTCTTCTTAACCCAGCGGGCATCCTTGCCTCCAAACGCATAGGTGCTGTCGAGCCGCTTCGAGACAATCCCTTCCCAGCCCCGTTGCTTCATCAAGTCGAATAACAGTTCTCCGTCCGCCACATTGGGGACAATCTGCACCCGCTCGGAGGGGATCACCAGCTCCTGCAACAGCTGCTGGCGATTCGCTAACGGCTCTCCGTTCACCCACTTGCCATCATAGTGCAAGATGTCAAAGATCATATAGATCGCAGGAATCCGCTGGGCTGCAAAGCGAATTTCCTGCTCCCGCCGCAAGCTGTCCCGCCGCATAATCTCGTGAAACGACGGCTTGCCGCCCGAGAGGGCAATCATCTCGCCGTCAAGAATCACCGAATGCGCCCGGCAAAACTCATGCGTATCGAGAAACTCCGGGTACTGCAAACTACGATCGTTGCCCTTGCGGTTAATCAGCTTGACCTCGCGGCCGTCATGATAAGTTAACATCCGCACCCCGTCCCACTTGACCTGGGCCACCCATTCTTCGCCTTGCGGAATCGTATCGCTGCGAATCGGTTCAAACGGTGTGATCGGTTTCCATTCCATGCGGCGCTCTCCACCTCCCCAGCTCCAATGTGCACAATCCTTGTCTTTACCTTCTCCAACCCCGAACCTCCGCTTGTTCCCCAGTTTGCCCCTGCCTCTCTTGAACCATTCCGGGCGTTAGTTCGCTCATAGTTTCCCCGTCCCCAGGCAAGCCTAGAACCAACAACCCTAAGCAGGGCGAACATCTTTCATCCGATTTTCATCCGATTTCAGCAAGGAGGAACCGTCATGCCCCGAACAATTAAAGGAACGATCACCGTCGAAGGTGAAGAGATTTCCGTCTCCAACCCGGATAAGCTGTTATGGCCCGAAGCCGGCATCACCAAGCGGATGTATTTGGAGAAGCTGGCCGAGCTGTCGCCTTACCTGCTGAAATATTGCCGCAACCGGCTGCTGACCACGATTCGTTATCCCGGCGGGATTCACGGCAAGTTTTTTTACCAGAAAAATGCCCCCGAACCGCTGCCGCCCTTCGTCCGCACCGCCGTTCACGAGAACATCAATTATGTCGTGCTTGACCGGCTGCCGGTGCTGCTGTGGCTCGGCAACCTGGCTTGCATCGAATTCCATCCGTCTCTGCATTATGTCGGAGAGGAGTTGCCGTGCGAATGGATGATTGACCTGGACCCCACGCTGGAGGACGAGCCGCGAATTATGGAGGCGGCCGCTTTGGTCGGGGAGATTTTGGCCTCGCTCGGCTTGCAATCCGTGCCGAAGACGTCCGGCGCTACCGGCGTGCAGATCATCGTGCCAATCGAATACGGCATCACCTTCGACGAGCTGCGGATGGTTGGACATTTCGTCGCCCGTTACGTCACCGAAAAACACCCCAACCTATTTACCATCGAACGGCTAAAAAAAGACCGCGGCGACAAAATCTACTTCGACTACTTGCAGCATTACGGCGGCAAGACGCTGGCCGCCCCCTATACCCCGCGCGCCCGGACAGCCGCCAGCGTGTCGACCCCGCTGACCTGGGATGAGGTACGGCGGAACCCCAGGCCTGCGGATTTTAACCTGCTGAATATCGGTCAACGACTGAAGGAACGGGGAGATTTGCTCGAGACCGTCCCTCCCCAGTCCCTCAAGCTGATCTTGCAGCATTTAAAATCCCCCGGCCGGTCTTAAACAAGGGAATCCTTCGCTGCACAACGACAACGGCTGGCAACCTCCGCTACAGCAACGGCGACAACAGCCGCGCCAGCAGCTCAAGCAGCTTCTGCCCTTTCGGCCGCCGAGCGAATTCCTCAAACCGAATCGGGATCGAATCGGCCAGATCCTGCTTGAAGTCGCTCTCCAGCCGGGTGATCGTCCCCGGATCAAACAACAACGCCGTCATTTCAAAGTTATAAAAAAAGCTGCGCATATCCATGTTCGCCGTCCCCACCGAAGCGAGCAGGTCGTCGATGAGCATCACTTTGGCATGAATAAAGCCCTTCGTATATTGAAAGAACTTTACCCCGGCCCCCAGCAGCTCCTCCACGTAAGACAAGGAAGCCAGCTTCACCAAGCGGCTGTCCGGATGGTAAGGCATGATGATGTTCACTTCGACTCCGCTTAATGCCGCCGTTTTCAGTGCGGAATATACGCTGGGGTCGGGAATGAAATAGGGCGAAGCGATCCAGATCCGGCGCTTCGCCACCGCAATCGAATTAAAGCACATTTCATGAATCGGGTTACGCGGCAAATTCGGGCCGCTGGTCAGGATCTGCACTTGCTCCTGCCCAGGCCCTTCATGGGGCGGAAACAGAGCAGGGTCCCCGAGATCCTGACCCGAAGCCAGCAGCCAATCCTCCAGGAAGGTGAGCTGCAAATAATAAACCGAATCTCCTTCCAGCTGCAGATGCGTATCGCGCCAGTACCCCATTTTTTCATAAAGGCCTAAATAGTCGTCACCCACATTAAGTCCGCCCACGAACCCGAACTTTCCGTCCACCACGAGGATTTTGCGATGATTGCGGTAATTGACCCGGCGGTTCCGCACGGCAACCCGCGCTGGCAGAAAGAAGTAGACCTCCACCCCTGCAGCCCTCAGCCGCTCAATAAACGCATGCTCCAGCTTAAAGCTCCCCAGCCCATCGCAGATCATCCGGACCTTGACCCCTTCCTGGGCTTTCCGGACCATCACTTCTGCAAAGGCCGAGCCGATCATGTCGCTGCGGAAAATATAAAATTCAAGATGGATATGATCTCGCGCTTGCTCCATCCGCTCCAGCATGGCCCCAAACGCCGTTTCCCCGGCGGAATACACTTCCGTTTGGTTTCCGCCTGTGATCGGGTTTGCCGCATGATGCGTCAGCAGCTGATATAGCCGTTCCTGATGAAGCATTTCCGGGTTGCTCATCTCCTCCAAGCGAACCGGGCTTGCCAACTGGTCGCGCAGCAGCATCCGTAAGCTATGGAACGGGACGGGGCCCCGGTGCAGCAGTTTTTTGCGCTTCCTATAGTCCCGGGCCATGAAATAGTAGAGGACCGGACCCAAGGGAGGGCACAAAAACAAGATAAACAACCAGGCAACCGCCTTGGCGGGATTGCGGAATTCAAGCAGCAGGATCAGTGCGACGTGTACGATAAAAAGCAGTAAAATGCCAATCAGCCAGAGCATGCCTTCCACCCTCCCCTGCCATCATCATTAACCATCCGGGCTGCGGTTTATTCATGACAGATTTCGAAAATAACGGATCCCGCCGCACTTATATTAGACAGGACCTGTTTTTTTGACATGATTTAAGAATCATAGGAATAGATAAGTTATAGAACCAACGAAGCGTAGGGAGGGGATGCCATGAGGAGCGTAAGCGTACCGAATCCCAACCGGATGACGCTGCTTGTCCTTCGGGATGCCAGCCGGCCCGTCAAACAGATGCAAGTCTCCAAGCCGCTTGTCGTTGCCGTGCCTTTGCTGGCGCTGCTGTCCATTTCCGGGCTGATCGTCAGCCTGCAGGTTCATTCGGAACAGACCGTTTCCCGCCTGGAACATCAGCTGGAGCAGCAAACCCTAGCCTTTGAAGCGGTGGTGACCAACAAAGACGAAGCGATTCAGCGCTTGCAGAACGAAGTGATCTCTTTATCGAGCCAGTCCAAGGAAATGATGGACCGGATGGAGCGGGTAGCCGAGCTCGAAGCAGAGCTTCAGAAATTTATCGATAAATACGGAGAGGGGGATGCGAAGAATCTCGGCAAGCTGTCTTCGTTGTCCTGGGATGAGACGCTGGACGCTCTTGGGGACAGCGGGGTTGGCGGCGAGTTCATTGCCGTACATGACAACGAGATCGAGAGACTTGCAGCGAATACGCGAGACGAATTTGCCGCGATGAACGAAATGCTGGACGAGATGGAGAAGCACGTGCCGCTCACCTTGAAAAAAGCGAAGCAGACCCAATACTCCCTCTCCGGCACACCCTCGGAATGGCCCACGTTGTCCACGCGGCTAACCTCTAATTTTGGTTACCGCACCGATCCGTTTACCGGCCGAGCAGCTTTCCATGCGGGCATCGACATTGCCGGTAAAGTCGGGGACCCCGTGTATGCCGCGGCTGCAGGCAAGGTCGTTACCGCCACCAGGGACGGATCCCACGGCAAATACATCGTGATTGAGCACCCGGGCGGTCTGCAAACCTGGTACATGCATCTGAGCGACATCGATGTTTCCGTCGGGGATGAAGTGAAGAAAGGGGACAGCATCGGCAATCTGGGCAGCACCGGACGCAGTACCGGACCCCATTTGCATTTTGAGATCGTCAAGGGCGGCAAAGCCGTTGATCCGATGCCTTATTTGAAGTAATCCGCATGTGGAAAGGAAGTTGATGAAGCGCTATGTTCAAAGACAAGAAAGCCCCCCGTCTGACCGATACCCTGATCGGCCAAGGCAGCCTGGTAGAAGGCAAGCTGGAGTGCAAGTCCAATCTGCGTGTGGAGGGTCAAATCCATGGGGAGATCGACTGCCAGGGACAGATCATCATCGGCGAAACCGGCGAGGCCATGTCCAACATTAAAGGCGCCGATGTGATCGTCGCCGGCAAAGTCATCGGAGATGTCACCACTACAGGGAAACTCACAATCACCGCAAGCGGTCAAGTCGACGGCAACGTGGATGTGGCCAAGCTGATCATCGTTGAAGGTGGACTGCTGAACGGATCGAGCAAAATGGAACGGGTGGCCCCCGCCCCCACCCCATCGGCTTCTAGCGGCAAAGGCAAGGTCAAGAAAGCCGCGCGCCCCGAAGCAGGGTAAAACAAATCAGTCATAAAAGAAGCTCCCGCCAAATGAGAAAGGCGGGAGCTTCTTATCATTATGCAGCTTATGCAGCAACGTCACGCTTCTTGAATACGAGCCAGGCCACCGCCAGGAACAGCAGGACGTAGACCGCCAGCACCGTGATGGAGAAGCCCAGCGTCATCCCGGCCGGTCCGACCTGCCCCCCGCGATATTGGCCTAGATCCATATTGGTAAACAGCAGATATTTGGCCCAAGCATAACGCGACGGGTGGAACAACAACGTAAAGATGTTGCCCGCAAACAAGATGAAGATCGACAGTCCGATGGCAATGCCGCTAGAGCGAAAGACCGTCGACAGCATAAACGAAAATGCTGCAATTACCAGCAAATCGATATAGCTGTACAGCAGACTTTCCAGAATCCGGCTCAGCGGGCTTGCCTCTAGGTATTGCGATGGCTCATTCGGGAAAATCAGGAACGAAACGGCCAGGGCGATGGCGAAAAATACCGCGCTCATCGCCAGCGTAAATAGCAGCACGGCCAGCAGCTTGGACAGCAGCACCTTCGTCCGCGTCCAAGGACGGATCAGCAGCAGCTTGATCGTTCCCCAGGTGAACTCACCGGCTACGATGTCAGCGGCAATAACGGCGGCATAGATGCTGACGAGATAATACAGGAAACTGAGTTGGTCCAAAGCGTCCCAGGCGCTCAGCCGCTGGCTGCCGCCGTCCAACGAGAACAGCACCCCAAACAGGATCGTCAGCAGGACAAGCAGCCCAAACATAATCCAGGTGCGAACCCGCCGGTAAATCTTCATGTTTTCGTTTTGGACCAGCGCGAGAAAATTATTCAATGTCCTTCCCTCCCGTCAGCTCCAGGAATTGATCCTCCAGCGAACGCGTCACCGCCTGGATGGCGTACACGTCAATGCCCGCCAAGACCAGCTTCGCGTTGATCTCCGCCGCAGCCTTCCGGTCGGCGGACACGATCAGCCGGCCGCCTTCGAGGCGAGCGCCTGCGATCAGCCCTACCGCGCGCTGCGGATCGCTTACGTCGAAGGCCGTCTCCTGCGCCCGGCCTTCGACGGCTTCCGGGTGCAGGGACTTGACGTCCACCAGCCGTCCCTGCTGGATAACCGCGACCGTGTCGCACATCAGCTCCATTTCCGACAGCAAATGGCTGGAGACAAACACGGTCGTCCCTTCCTCCCGCGCCAGCGCCCGCAGATAATCGCGGAGCTCGCGGATGCCCTGCGGGTCGAGCCCGTTGGTGGGCTCGTCCAGCACCAGCAGCTTCGGCCGATGCAGGATGGCCTGCGCAACCCCAAGCCGCTGGCGCATGCCCAGCGAATACGTCTTGACTTTGTCATGGATGCGGTTCTGCATGCCAACCCGCTCGACCGCCTCCCAGATCCGCTGTTTCGTGACCCCCGGAGACATGCGGGCGTAATGTAGCAAATTCTGGTACCCGGTCAGGAACTTGTACATCTCCGGATTCTCCACGATGGCGCCGACATGCGATATCGCCTCTTCGAAACGATCCTTAATGCTGGCCCCTTCGATCAGGATATCGCCTTCCGATATCGACATCAGTCCGACCATCATCCGGATCGTTGTCGTTTTCCCGGCTCCGTTGGGACCCAGGAAGCCGTATACTTGTCCTCTCGGGATATCCAGCGTTAATCGGTCGATCAGCGTCTTGCTGCCGATGCGCTTGGTGACGTCCCGCATGCGTACGACGGGTTCCTGCGTCATCTCCATAGGATACTCCCCACTCTCTTTTCGAACTGTATCCCGTTAAATCAGGATAATTTCCCCTATTCTACCATAAGGCTTCCGTCAGCTAAAGCTCCGGGCAGTGATGAGGGACTGACAGAGGGCTGACATAGGTCAATCTACCCGGGTGATTCACCCGGACGATTTACCCAGGCGATCTACCGGAGATTGACCCGGGCCATAATTCCATCAGCCGCCCCCTTCAGACCTCCTGTTGGCGCTTTGGGCTGGGATTTGCAGTCTTATGCCCCGTCGGCCTGCGGCTCCTCGCCGTACCAGAGCTGGCGGAAGCTGGCGCTGGTGGCGAGCAGCTGCTCCGCCGTGCCTTCGGCTTCAATCGTGCCGTCCTTCAGCACGATGATATGGTCCGCGTGCGAGAGCGCGGCCTTGCGGTGCGACACCACGAGGCAGGTTGCCTCGCCTCGGGATTGGAACAACCGCTCCCACAGCTTACGTTCGGTTTCGACGTCGAGCGCGCTCGACAGGTCGTCGAACACGTACAGCTGTGCCTCGCGCACGAGCATCCGGGCGGCCGCGGTCCGTTGGACCTGGCCGCCGGAGAGCTTGACGCCGCGCGGTCCGACCATCGTGTCGAGGCCATGCGCGAGCTGCGCCACGTCGTCCTCCAGCACGGCGACGTGCAGCGCCTGCGTCAGGCTGCCCTCGTCCTCGGGCAGCCCGAGCAGGATGTTGTTCCGCAGCTTGTCGCTGTACAGGCGCGGGATTTGCGCCGTATACGCGCTTTGCGGCGGAACAAAAAAGTCAGCCGGCGTACGGACGATGCGGCCGTTCCAGTGGATCTCCCCGGCTTCCGCCGGAAGCAGGCCAAGCAACGCCCGCAGCAGCGTGGTTTTGCCGGAGCCGATCATGCCGGTGACGACCGTAAACGATCCGCGCGGCAGGCGCAGACTGACGTTCTCGATGCCCCGGCCGGTCTCCGGATAGCGATACGTCAGTCCGCTCACTTCCAGCAGCTGCAGCGGCTCCGCCGGCAGATCGGCTGCAAGTACATTCCGGTCGTCCTGCTCTAACGGAGATCCAGCCGGATACGTCCCCAATCCCGAGACGCTTAACGCAGTTGCTGCGCCCTTCATCCCGTGATCGGTGTCCGACTCCCGCCGCTTGCCGATTCCGATGTACGCCGGAACCGTCAGCAGCTTGGCCGGAGCGCCTTGAAGCATGTGCTTCAGGCGGGAGAAGCTGATCGCCATTTGCTTATAAAACGTCATAAAGTTCCCGACGTTCGAAATCAATTGGGTGACAAAGGTTAAGTAATAGATGAACAGCGACAAGTCACCGACGGAAAACGATCCGCTGCGCATCTTGTAACCGGCCAGCACCAGAATCAGTCCGGTTCCGAGGTTGACGGAGTTCGTAAACACAGAGGACAGCGATTCGGTGATCAGCTTATCTTTGACCATCATCTTCCGGCGCTCGTCGCTCAGACGTTCGAACCGCCGGACGATCCGCTCTTCCGCTCCCGCGACTTGAATCGCCTGTACGTTCGCGAACATCTCGCTGATTGAGCTGGTTACATTCGCTGTGGCAGCGCGGCTGGCAGCCCGGTACTTCTGAATGCGCGCCGTGGCGATTTGCGCGGCTGTCACGACCAGAATGAGCGGTACAAAGACGAAGAACGTCAACTGCGCATCGATTGAAATCAGAATATAACTGGAGATCACAACAAAGCCCATCAGGCCAAACATATCCACCGACCAGCTCATCGCTTCCTCCGCTTGATCCACGTCATCGCGGAAATTGCTGATCGCCTCCCCCGGTGCGCAAGGGATCGCTTTGGCGCCGGGCTCCCGAAGCACATGGGCCAGCATATTTCGCCGCAGCAGCATGCTGATCCGGAATCGGTAGCTGCCATCTGTCCAGCAGCCTACAGCGATCATCGCGATGCGCGCCAGCGCCACGCCGATAAGCAACGCCGTTAGTCCCTCAACTCCGAATGGGAGGTTGGCGCTGCCTTCCAAATCATCGAAGAACGCCTTCGTAATCAGGCCCGGAAGCAGCGGGATCATATGAATGATCGTCCAGGAGAGCAGGTTCGCGATATAAAAAGCCGGACGATTCAGCAGCAATCTCCAGAAAAAATGCCGCGTGCTCATGCCAACACCTCCTCCAGGCCAACGGACAGCATCCGGCTAAACCGAGAACCGGGGTCAGCCGCCAGCTCTTTGCGTGGTCCATATTCCACGATTCGGCCATTCTCCAAAATAAGGATCTGATCGGCTCGCTGCACGGTTGATAAACGGTGCGCGATGATCATGCACGTCCGCGACTCCAGCAGCCGGGTGATCGCCGTCTCGATCCGGTTTTCGGTCAGCGGGTCGAGACGGGAGCTGGCTTCGTCCAGGATAACCAGCCCCGGGTTCGTCAGGAATACCCGAGCAAACGCCAGCAGCTGCGCTTCCCCAGCCGACAGACTTCCCCCTCCGGAGGAGAGCACTGTATCCAGTCCATCAGGCAAAGCAGCATACCACTCCTGCAATCCCAACTCAT
Organism: Paenibacillus sp. p3-SID1389; assembly: GCF_025151705.1. Classification (NCBI taxonomy): domain Bacteria; kingdom Bacillati; phylum Bacillota; class Bacilli; order Caryophanales; family Paenibacillaceae; genus Paenibacillus; species Paenibacillus sp. p3-SID1389. The sequence continues at coordinate 11,767 of NZ_JALXVO010000049.1, forward strand.
TTAACACCGCGATGATGTCCTCATCCCGTATGCTTTCATCAAACAGAGCCAGATTATCGCGAACGGTGCCTTCCATAATCTCGATGTTTTGCGTCACCATCGCCACCCCGCTCCGCAGCTCGTGCAGCTTGCACTCGCGGATGTCGATGCCCGACAGCTCGATCTTGCCCTGTTGGGGATCGTAGAAGCGCAGCAGCAGCCGCGCCAATGTAGATTTTCCGCTGCCAGTGCGGCCTAGCAAGCCGAGCGTTTCTCCCGGCTTCAGCATCAAATCCACCTCATGCAGTGTCGGCTCTCCGTCTTCCTCGTACGAGAACGTCAGGCGGTCGATTTTCACGGATAACGGCCCCTTCGGCAGCGGTGCGCCTGGACCGTCGGTAATCCGCGATTTCGTATTCAGCAGATCCCGGACGCGGATTAGACTGGCGTCGGCTTTTTGCAGATCATCCAGCTGGGTACGGATCTTCTCAATCGGCTGAGCCAGCAGCTCCGTGTAATAAAACACAAGGTAGATCGAACCGATCGTCAGCTCGCCCCGTCTCCACAACCAGGCGCAAACCAGAAAGGCGGCGGCATTGCCCAGAGCGAACACGAGAATCGTTGTCCCCCACATCATACCGAAGCCCACCGAGGCGCGAACGCGTACCGGCAGCATCCGCCGGGCCATGGCATAGAAGCGTTCCAGCACGTAACCTGCCGCCCCGTTCGCCCGGGTATCCTCGGTGCCTTCCAGCTGTTCACCGATAAACCCGTAAAGCTCGGCATTTTGGGCACGCCACTTGGTCCACACCGGAACCGTAAACTCACGAATTTTCCGAATCATAAAGATGGCACCAACGACAAATAAGCTCATCGCTGCACCAATCCAGATGCTTTCACGGAACAGCAGCAACAGGATGCCCGTCATCAGCAGCAAATTGCCCAGCATATGGATCAGGAAGCTGGAGAAGAAGTTGGCCAGCGCGTTGACGTCGCCGTCCACCCGTTCAATCAAAGAACCGGAAGTGTTCGACTTGTGGAACGACATATCCAGCGACAGGCAATGTCTGACGAGGTCCGCACGCAGCTTGTTTGTTGTCGTCCAGCCCAGGTTCTCGCTGAAGTAGGACGCGCACACCGATACGAGCTGTTGGATCAGAGAGAAGCCGATGAAGAGTCCCGCCGCGATATATAAAGGCTTTAAACTTCCATCCCCCTGCGCGGTATCGATAAAATAACGAATGACTTGCGGATTAATCAGCTGCAAAGCGATCGAGATCAACAGCAACGCAGCCATACTGAACAGCAGCTTGCGTTGCGTGAACACGTATTTCTCCAGCATTTCGAGATAATGCCCTAGAGGTCTCGTCCTTCGTTTGCCGCCTTGCGATGCAACAGTTTGTTCAGCCAAAGGCCGCTCCCCCTTTCCCATTCACTTCCTAATATTCTCCAAATCATATTACACGAAAAACGTATGTTCGCACAATCGGTTTATTTTTACCTAACAAAACCGCCCCGCAGTCTTGTTCAGACAACCGGGGCGGTCAACTTCCTCATTGCTATCGCTAAAATCTATTAGTTGTTGCCGGCACGGGCCAGCTCGCGCGCATTCGCTTCAAATGCAGCGAGCAGCGCGGCTTCACCCTTCAGCCCTTCATTTTCAACTTTACGGATTTGCTCCAACATCCGTTTGTAGTCCTTCGGAATGACGCGGACGAATTTCGGCAGGTACTCGTTCCAACGATCCAGCACGCGGCGTCCAACCGTACTATCCGTGTACAGGATGTGACGGCTGATTAACGTCCGCAGCTGATCGATTTCCGCCGGATCCTCCACCGACTCGAGCAGCACCATTTCCAGGTTGCAGCGGCCCGCAAAATCTCCGCTCTCATCAAGCACGTATGCGATCCCGCCGGACATCCCGGCTGCAAAGTTCCGGCCGGTTTCACCCAAGATGACAACCCGTCCGCCGGTCATATATTCGCAGCCATGGTCACCGACGCCTTCAACGACGACGTTGGCCCCGGAGTTCCGCACCGCAAACCGTTCCCCGGCAATCCCGCGGATGTAAGCCTCCCCGCTCGTTGCACCATAGAACGACGTATTGCCAATGATGATGTTCTCCTCTGGGACAAACGTTGCACGCGGCGACGGCTTCACAATCACCTTGCCGCCGGACAGCCCCTTGCCGGTGTAGTCGTTGGCATCGCCTTCGACGGTGAGGGTCATGCCTTTCGGGATAAACGCCCCAAAGCTTTGGCCCGCAGAACCTTCAAAATGGAACGTGATCGTATCCTCAGGCAGCCCTTGCTGTCCATAACGGCGGGTAACTTCGTAGCCTACAATCGTCCCGGTCGCCCGGTTCACGTTGCAGATCGGCAGCCGGGCGCTGACGGCTTCGCCGCGCTCCAGCGCAGGCAGAGCCAGCGGCAGCAGCTTCGTCATATCCAACGTCTCTTCCAGCCCATGGTTTTGCTGTTTCGTGCAATAGCGGCTGCTTCCTTCCGGAAGCTCCGGCATATGCAGCAACGAGCTGAGATCAACGCCTTTCTTCTTCCAATGATCCACCGCCTTCACCGCATCCAGGCAGTCGGTGCGTCCGATCATTTCTTCCAGTGTGCGGAAGCCCAGCTCGGACATCCATTCGCGCAGATCCTCTGCCACGAAGGTCATAAAGTTGACAACGTGCTGCGGATCTCCGGTGAAGTTTTTGCGCAGCTCCGGATTTTGCGTGGCAACCCCTACTGGGCATGTATCCAGCTGGCATACCCGCATCATGATACAGCCAACCGCCACCAGAGGTGCAGTCGAGAAGCCAAACTCCTCAGCCCCAAGCAGTGCGGCGACAGCGAGGTCGCGGCCGTTCAGCATCTTGCCGTCGGTTTCCAGTACGACGCGGTCGCGCAGGTTGTTTAGGATTAGGGTCTGATGCGTTTCAGCCAGCCCCAGCTCCCACGGCAAGCCCGCATGGCGGATCGAGCTTTGCGGCGAAGCACCAGTGCCCCCGTCATAACCGCTGATCAGAATGACGTCCGCGCGGCCTTTAGCAACGCCGGCAGCAATCGTTCCGACGCCGGCCTCTGCAACCAGCTTCACGTTGATACGCGCTTTCGGATTGGCGTTCTTCAGATCGTAAATCAACTCCGCCAAATCCTCGATCGAATAGATATCATGGTGCGGCGGCGGCGAAATCAAGCCAACCCCCGGCGTGGAGCCGCGTACTTCCGCTACCCAAGGATACACCTTACGGCCCGGCAGCTGACCGCCTTCACCCGGTTTCGCCCCTTGCGCCATCTTAATCTGGATTTCGTCGGCGTTCACCAAGTAGTGCGATGTAACACCAAACCGTCCCGACGCCACCTGCTTGATCGCGCTGCGGCGCAGATCGCCGTTAGCGTCCGGCACATAACGCGCCGGATCCTCGCCGCCTTCGCCGGTGTTGCTCTTGCCTCCGATGCGGTTCATCGCGATCGCAATCGTCTCATGCGCTTCTTTACTGATCGAGCCAAACGACATCGCCCCGGTCTTGAAGCGGCGCATGATCGAAGCAGCCGATTCCACTTCCTCCAGCGGCACCTTCGGCCCGACCGGCTTCAGCTCCAGCAAAGAGCGCAGCGTCAAATGTTTATTGTTCTCGCCTTGCACCAGCTCGGCGAATTTCTTATACAGTTTATAATCGCCCGTACGGACCGCCTGCTGCAGCAAATGCACCGTTTGCGGGTTGAATAGATGCTCTTCCCCGCCGCTGCGCCACTGGTATTCCCCGATGGAATCCAGCACCTTGTCATTGCCATCCTTATCGGTAAAGGCACGGAAATGATGGGCGAGCGTTTCGGCGGCCACTTCTTTCAAGCCAATGCCCCCGATCCGCGACGGCGTCCACGTAAAGTAACGGTCTACGAAGGAAGGCTCCAGGCCAACCGCTTCGAAAATTTGCGCCCCGCGGTACGATTGAATCGTCGAGATGCCCATTTTGGACAACGTTTTAACGACCCCTTTGGTCGCAGCTTTAATGAAGTTGTACACCGCTTTTTCATGCGAAATGCCCTGCAGCATCCCTTGAGCAATCATATCCTTTAACGATTCGAACGCAAGATATGGATTCACTGCGCTGACGCCGTAACCAAGCAGCAACGCAAAATGGTGTACTTCACGCGGCTCGCCCGACTCCAGCAGCAGGCTGACCTTGGTCCGCGTCTCTTCACGGATCAGATGGTGATGCAAGCAGGATACTGCCAGCAACGCCGGGATAGCCGCGTTCTCCGCATCCATATCGCGGTCGGACAAGATCAGGATATTATGGCCCTTGGCGATGACCCGATCTGCTGCTTCGCATAACGTATCCAACGCCTTGCGCAGCCCCTCCGCTCCTTCGGCAGCCGGGAACAGGATTGGAATCGTGATCGCTTTAAACCCTGGCCGGTGCAGATGGCGGATTTTCGCAAAGTCCTCATTGGACAGAATCGGCGAATCCAACCGGATTTGACGGCAGCTCTCCGGCTCCGGCTGAAGCAGGTTGCGCTCCGGCCCAATCGTCGTTGCGGTCGAGGTAACGAGCTCCTCGCGGATCGCATCGATCGGCGGGTTGGTAACCTGCGCAAACATCTGCTTGAAGTAGTTGTACAATCGCTGCGGATGTTCGGACAAGACGGCGAGCGGCGCGTCGTAACCCATCGAAGCGATATTTTCCTGACCGGTTAAGGCCATCGGCTCAAGCACCTTCCGCAGGTCTTCATACGTATAGCCAAACGCCATTTGACGGCGCGCAATGTCTTCATGACTCTCCGGCGGCAGTTCTTTCGCTTCCGGCAGATCTTCCAGCTCAACGAGATGCTCGTTCAGCCATTCACGGTACGGATGCTCCTTCGCGATGGCGGATTTCACTTCCTCGTCGGAAATGATCCGGCCTACCTGCGTGTCGACCAGCAGCATCCGGCCCGGACGCAGCCGGTCCTTATAGAGCACATTCTCCGCCGGGATATCAAGCACGCCAACCTCCGAGGAGAGGACGATCAAGTCGTCCTTCGTTACGTAATAACGCGATGGACGCAAGCCGTTCCGGTCCAAAATCGCCCCAATCTGGATCCCGTCGGTAAAGCCCATCGCCGCAGGCCCGTCCCATGGCTCCATCATCGTGCTGTGGTATTCGTAGAACGCCTTTTTGTCCGGGTCCATGTCGTCCCGGCCAACCCAAGGCTCAGGCACCATCATCATCGCTACGTGAGGCAGGGAGCGTCCGCTCAAGTACAGGAATTCAAACGTATTGTCGAACATCGCCGTATCCGAGCCGTCCGGATTGATGATCGGTTTTACCTTTTCCAAATCGTCGCCAAACTTCTCGCTCTTGAACATCGACTGACGGGCATGCATCCAGTTCACGTTGCCGCGCAGCGTATTAATCTCGCCGTTGTGAATCATAAAGCGGTACGGATGCGCCCGCTCCCAGCTTGGGAACGTATTCGTACTGAAGCGCGAGTGCACCATCGCGATAGCCGATTCCAGTCTCTCGTCCCGCAAGTCGAGGTAGAATTGCCCGACCTGCTCCGTGGTCAGCATCCCTTTGTAGACTACTTTCCGGCACGATAAGCTGGGTACGTAAAAAGCATCCCCTTGCTCGGCGCCGCTATAGCGGATCGCGCGTTCAGCCCGGCGCCGGATCACGTACAGCTTGCGCTCAAAGTCCAGATCCTCCTTCAGATCTGCGGAACGCTCGATAAAAATCTGGCGGACGAACGGTTTAGCCGCTTTGGCCGATTGGCCCAGCATATCGTCGCGAGTTGGCACCGTACGGAAGCCAAGGACGCGTTGTCCTTCCTCCTCGGCGATACGCACGAGCTCTTCCTCCTGCTTAGCCCGAACCGCTTCGTCATGAGGCAGGAACAGCATCCCAACGCCATATTGTCCTGCCTCCGGCAGTGTAAATCCAAGCTTTGCTGCTTCAGCGGCAAAAAAACGGTGCGGGATTTGCAGTAAAATACCTGCGCCATCCCCCGAATTCGGTTCGCTGCCTTGGCCGCCCCGGTGTTCCATATTCGCCAGCATGGTCAGCGCTTGGCTGACGATATCATGGGAGGCTTTCCCTTTGATATGAGCCACGAAGCCCATGCCGCAAGCGTCTTTTTCGAAAGCGGGATCATAGAGTCCCTGCTTGGGAGGTATAACGGTATGTTTCATCATCTGACGCAACCTTTCTATTTAGAGGTAGTTCAAACATCATTAGCGAATAGAATGGATCAGTCCCTATGTCCTGCGACTACGCCGGATAAGCCCGGTTCAATCTTTCTTTTTATTCTAACGGAAAATGTCACATCTGTTTTTGCATTATATTCTCTTTATTTTGCACTATTGATTAGAACTTTTAGGCCGTGACAGGGCGGTTTTGCCACGAAAGCGTCACCATATGAAGACGTGTGGTTGTCTCTGCGTGTCTATTTGCACCATTATCCCTTTTTTTAAGGGGTAGGAGCGAACCTGTTGCCCGTTGCTCCTAAGGTCCGTAACCCGATCGGGAACTTTGTTACTATAGAGTTTATGTCCCGGTAAAGAATGTGTCCCGGCCAAACTCGACTGATGATTCGGGATCATCCTGCAAAAGGCTCGGCTCAGGGATATCTACCCACCTACAAAAAAGAGCCGCCCTCCGGAATTCCAGAGAGCGGATCTTCTGTAATCATGATTTGATTAGTGCGACTGTACGCTCAGGTTGGCTTCAGGACTGCGTTCTGTACTGCGTTCGTGGCGCAGGAAGTACACCAGCGTAAACGCCAGAAATACAACGCCAAACGCAACCAACCATCCGATGTTTTCCCAAGCCATCGGCATATCGCCGGTGGAGATGACCGCCTTGAAGCCTTTGACGCTGTACGTCATCGGCAGGATCGGGTTGAAGGCTTTCATCCAGTTCGGAATCAGTTCGAGCGGGAACGTTCCTGCGCTGGTCGTCAGTTGGAAAATCAGCATCAGGATCGCCAAGAACCGTCCCGGGTTCTCCATCCAGGTTACAAGTGCTTGAATGATCAACATGTAGCACAAGCTGGTGACAAAGGCGAAGAGATAGAAGAGCGGAACGCTCTTGACCTCAAGCCCCAATCCGTAAAGAACCAGTGCAGACGCCAGCAAGGACTGTATCAGACTCATGCCGGCAAAAGTCAGCGTACGGCTTACGAAGCGGCTCCAGCCGCTGGCTTCCGCCACCGAAGTGCCTCTGACCGGCACAACCAGCGTCGAGATCAGCGCCCCAACGAACAGGCCCAGCGACAAGAAGTATGGTGCAAAGCCGGTGCCGTAGTTAGGTACTTCATTAACCTTCTGCTCGTTGATCTCAATCGGCTGAGCATACATGTTCACAAGCGCATCGGTTTTCTTCACGCCGGAGGTTTGTTCTGCGGCATCGGTCAGCTTCGAAGCCAGCTCGCCCGAGCCTTCTGTCAGTTGATCCATGCCGTCCTTCAGTTCACCCGCACCTGCATCCAGCTGCTTCGAGCCGTCCGCCAGCGTGCCTACGCCGCCAGACAATTGCTCAACACCGCCGAGCAGTTGTTTGGCACCTGCGCTCAGCTGTCCGGCACCGCTTGCCAGCTTCTTGCCGCCAGCCGCCGCTTCCGACAGCTTGCCGCTAAATTGCTCCAGGCCGCTCGCCAGCTTCTCTTGTCCGGCGTTCAGCTCGGTCATGCCTTGCAACAGCTGCTCTTGGCCCGCCGTTAATTGCTGCCCGCCTTGAACCAACTGCTGCTGGGCGCTGTGTAGGTCTTGGCTGCCTTTCAGCAGCTGCTGATTCCCTTGGTGCAGCTGCTCGCTGCCTTGGGCGACCTGCTTGCTGGCCGCGATCAACTGCTGAACCGCCGCGTTCTTCGCCAGTTCCGGATTCGCTTGGGCCAGCTGTTCCAAGCCTTGCGCCACGCTGTTCGCCCCTGCGGCTACCTTCTCGCTTCCTTGCACCGACGCTTCCAGGCCGGATTGCAGTTGGGCGCTGCCTTGTTCAGATGCGGACAAGCCAGCTTCCAGCTTCTTCGCGCCTTCCAGCGACGATTGAAGGCCTGCCTGCAGCTTGGTACCGCCTTGATGCGCTTGCTTTGCGCCAGCTTCCAGCTGTTGGCTGGCCGCTTCCAGCTGCTTCAAGCCGCTGGCGAGGCTGCCAGCACCGTCCTTCACTTCATTGATGCCTTGATATAACGACTGCGTACCTTTCTCCAGAGGCGCTACGCCGTCTTCGAGTTTCATCGTGCCGGCGACGAGCTTCGCCAGATTTTCTTTCAGCTTCTTGGTTCCGTCGTCAAGCTTGGCCGCCCCTTCCTTGAGGGTGCTGGCCCCGTCGCCCGCCTCACTGAGGCCGCCGGAGATTTTCTCCACTTGGTCAAACAAGGTTTCCGTATAGGCTTCCGTCACTTTGGCGGACACTTTCGATTTGATCTCTTTCACAGCCGTACCGCCGATTTGCGCGGCCAGGAAGTTGTAACCTTCGTTTGGCTCAAAGATCAACTGAGCCGGCGACGGATTTTCATCCATCAATGTGGTCGCTTGTGAAGAGAAATTGTCCGGAATGATGATCGTCATGTAATACTCATTATTCTTCATCCCGGTTTCCGCTTGCTCGCGGGTGACGAACTTCCATTGGAAGTCGTCGCTCTTCTTCAGTTCGGCAACGAGGTCCTCGCCGACCTTCAGTTCCTTCCCCTCGTATTGCGCGCCCTGATCCTCGTTCACCACCGCTACCGGCAGCTCGTTCATCTTCCCGTACGGATCCCAGAAGGCCGTCAGGAACATGCCGCTGTACAGTACGGGAATGAACAGCACAACAAGAATCGGGATGAACACTTTAGGATTTTTAAAGGTGGCTCCCATATCCTTGAAAAATACACTTAATGATTTCATTTTTGCTTTCTCTCCCCTTGGTGGCTTCTTTCTCTAAATTGTTGAATGTAGTTCCTTTAAACTTCCCTTGGCAGAAGCAGGCCTCCAGCCAGAAAATCGCGGATAAACTCCTTGATTTGTTCTTTGCTCAAAGGCGGATTATTCTTGTTCCAGTCCGAGGTTAACGCGATATAGAGCTTAAACACAACGAAAGCGAGCAGCTTGGGATCATACGAGCGGATCTCTTGCCGCTCGGCCGCCCGGGACAGATGGCGCTCCAGATATTCCAGAATCGCGTGTTCGATCTGCTCCAATCCCTCCTTCGCTTTCGGAGTGCCGAAGTCGCGAACCTCTTGGGACAACTTGATGAGGAGCTCATGCTCACGGCGGAATTCCAGCAGCGCATCCATCGCCCGATGCAAGTTCTCAAAGAAGGGCTTCTCCTCGTCAATTTCCGGCTCGATGACCCGCTTCATCTCCATAATGACGGAACGCAGAATTTCATCGAACAACTCCTCTTTGTTCGTGAAGAAGGTGTAGATGGTTCCCTTTGCCACATTTGCTATTTTCGCCACTTGGTCCATCGTCGTCGCTTTGTAGCCAAATAAAGCAAAGGACTTTTCTGCTGCTTCGATGACGAGTTTACGGCGATCTACCACAGCCATCCATGTCACCTCCCTGCGCTTGGAATAACGGAAAAACATTTCCCGGCCAAAAAATGACTAAAATTCATTTTCGGTCATTTGGTCAATTCATACTTTACTCCTCTCGCTTCAGAAATGCAAGATGTTTTTTTCAGAATTTTTCATTCACTTTCACCAGCTTGTTCCAAGGCCCTTTTCCCTTGATTCTCCCCGACCTAGGTCCAGTGGGTCGACCCGTCCCCAGCCCCTTTAAACCGGAATATAAACAACATAAACTTAGTATTAGGAAGCAATGAATCGGAACGATCTAATAGAAGCAGGTGATATCCTCATGCGAAAAAGAAGAGTGTTGATCCTATCGGAAGGCTTTGGAAGTGGACATACGCAGGCCGGACATGCGCTGGCGGCCGGACTGAAGCGGAAAAACCCGCAAATCCAGACGAAGGTGCTGGAGCTGGGCTCGTTTCTGAATCCGACGGTGGCGCCCCTAATCCTATCCGCGTATCGGATGACGGTAAATACGAGCCCTGCGTTGGTAGGCCTTTTTTATAAGCACAAGTACGAGAAGCCGGTAGGCAAGTTTGCCCGTTTGGCCTTGCACAAAATGTTCTATACCCACGCGGCCGAAGTCATCGCGCAGCTTCAGCCCGATCTGATCGTCTGCACGCATCCGATTCCCAGCGCCATCATGTCCTACCTGAAGCTCACTTCAGATCTGAACGTGCCGCTGTGCACGCTCATCACGGATTACGATGCCCACGGTTCCTGGATGAGTCCCGGTGTGGATCGGTACCTCGTCTCCGCCCCTGAGGTCAAAGCTCTGCTCGTGCAGCGCGGGGTAGCCCCCTCCAAGGTGCAGGTGACAGGCATTCCCGTGCACCCGGATTTCTGGAGCAAGCAAGAGAAGGCGTCCGCCCGGGAGGAATTGGGGTTAAAGAATATGCCCACTGCCCTTGTCATGGGCGGCGGCTGGGGATTGCTGCTTCGTGAGGAGCTGCTGGACAAACTGGCGGCTTGGCGAGAGGAGATCCAAGTCGTCTGCTGCACCGGCAGCAACGAGAAGCTTGCTGCTCGACTACGTGCGCATCCGGCCCTTCAGCATCCAAACATGAAGGTGATCGGGTTCACGCGGCAAATCGGCAAATGGATGGATGCCTCCGACCTTCTGATTACCAAACCCGGCGGAATGACCTGCACCGAGGGAATGGCCAAAAGCATCCCGATGTTGTTCTTTGAGTCGATCCCAGGTCAGGAGGAGAAGAATCGCGAATATTTCGTTCAGCACGGCTATGGGGCTGAGCTGACTTCACCGGACGTGCTGGACGTATGGTTTGAACAAATCCGCAATCGGCACGCTTCGGATCTTCAACCCGGACCGGAGCCTGCCTTGCTGCAACCCAGCTATCAGCCTGACCGCTGTGCAGAAGCTGTCCTTCATCTGCTGTATCAGGCAGCCGCTCCGGTCCGCGTACGCCTGCAGACGGCCAGCCCTGCCGAGCAGCAGGCCAACTAAGTCAGCAGCGCAGATCCAACCACCTCATACATCGGACGCTTGTGCATATGCGTCCGATAGATGACCAGACGATCGGCCCTCCAGCTGCCGAATTCCGGTTGGGTCTGCAGCGCTGCAGGATCTAATCTGGCCCCTTCTCGATATTTCCGGGCCAACGTAATATGCGGGCTGAAGCGCCGTTCCTCCGGCACAAAGCCGAGTGCCCGGTTCTCCGACGTCACCCGGCTGTGCAGGCTCTCCAGCCCGGCCACCTCACCGCGGACGCCAGCCCATAACACGCTGGGACTTGCCGGACGTCCAAAGGTACCAATCCCCGCCGCTTCCAATTCCAGCGGGCCCATCCCCTTTGCTGCCCGCGATAATGAAGCCAGCAGCTCGTCCAAACGCCCCGGAGCCGTATCTCCCAGAAACTGCACGGTAATATGGTAGTCTTCGGCATGTACCCATTTTTTGAAATCCAATCTCGTTTTTTGCTCGCTGCACCACTCCTCCAGCTTATACTTGACCTCTTGCGGAAGAGGGATGGCGATAAATAATCTCCATTTTTCTTCATTTACTGACATGACTCGTCACCTTTTGTGATATTTTTCTCACTTTTTTCACTTGTTTCGACAATTAGAAGTGCGATTAGTTACATCCAGCGCATCGATTCTCTATATAATGTGTCTTAGTGTTGCTGGCATATACAGTCTTCAAGCCTATGGGGATAGGAGATGGAATATGAGTTTTGCTCAAAAAATTACCTCTGTTCTGATCGGACTACTGCTTCTAGTTGGTTTGCTGATCGGGATATTTGCTTATCAAACAACGTATCGTGAGGTCGAGACATCCGTCGGTATTGAAACGGTGGGCTGTGCCAATATTACCACCGGGCTTGTAGATCCGGAAGCGGTTGCCCGTCTTGCCTCCGGAGACCGTACCGACCTTGCGGAGCTGGAGAAACGATTAAACTGGACGGTAGAGCATAAGTCGTTGTTTAAGGAAGTGTTTTTGATGTCGCTGGACGGCACAATTCTTGCGGCTGACCAGAACCTCAAAAGCCGGGGATATCAAGCGGGAGACGCTTTTTATTTCAATGATCAGGACCGGGACATGATTCTTGAGATGAAGCATCCTGTGTATACCAAGGTCTATTCTTATGACGGCGTGAAGCTGCTCAGCGGTTACGGCCCGATCTACAAAAATCATGACCCCGACCAAGAGATCATCGGTCTAATGGTCATTAACTTCGACGCCTCGATCATCGGGGAGAGAACTCGCGACATCCTGCTCCTGCCTTTTATCATCGGCATCGTTGTCCTGCTCGCCGCAGTTGTTTTCGTGTACTTCTTTATCCACCGGATGATTCGGCCGCTGGAAACGTTGTCCCGGCAGGTGGAGCGGGTTGCCGAGGGCGATTTGACCGTACAGACGAACGTGCTTCAAGGTCAGGATGAAATCGGCAAATTAACGCAAAATTTTGCGAAGATGGTGGGCAGCTTGCGGCAGTTGATCACCGAGGTGAACGTCACTTCGATGCAGGTGGCCTCGTCCTCGGAGCAGCTATCCGCGAGTGCACAGCAAACCGGAAAAGCGGGTGAGCAAGCGGCTGAAATTACCCAATCCCTTGCCGAAGGTGCGGAGCGACAACTTACGAACCTGGAAACCGGGGCGACCATGCTGCGTGACATGTCCGATCGGATTGGGCAGATCGCTCGCCATGCCGAAGGCGTCTTAACATCGGCGCAGCAGGTCTCCGCCGCATCAAACCAAGGGGAACAAGCCATCCAGTCCAGCGTAGAGCAAATGTCCACCATGGAAGCCAAAATCGTTCAGCTCTCTGCGATCATTGAGGAGCTGGGCAGCCGCTCCAAAGAAGTGCAGAGCATCCTGGACATCATGACCGACATCGCCGCCGAAACCAACCTGCTCGCGTTAAATGCTTCAATTGAAGCGGCCCGCGCCGGAGAATACGGCAGCGGATTTGCCGTAGTCGCCTCCTCGGTCCGCAAGCTGGCGGAACGTTCCGCAGCCTCGGCGAAGCAAATTAGCGAGCTGATCACCCACATCGTTGGGCAGGTAGAGCTCACCGGCAGCGCAATGGACGAGACCGTCCGTGAAACGAAGCGAGGCGTCGAGCTGGTGCGCAGCGCCGGAGCTTCTTTTACCGACATCGCAGCCTCGTCGGAAATTACCGCTGCATCGATCGCTGATATCAGTGAAGCGGTTCGGCTCCTGTCCGACAACTCGCAAAGACTGGTGCAGTCGATTGACGAAATCGTGCGGTTTGCGGGCCATACGGCGGTCGGCGCACAGGACATGTCCTCATTCTCCCAGCAACAGTTGGCTGCTATGGAGGAGGTTGATGCTTCCGCCAGCTTCCTGTCCGGTCTAGCCGAACGGCTTCATACGATGATCGAACGCTTTAAAGTGATGTAAGTTGCTAAAAAGACCTTGCCCAGCAAGAAGGCTTGCTGGGCAAGGTCTTTCATGTATCCGCCAAGGACTTATTTGCCAAGGTAGGCGTTCAGCATCCAGCGGTGTTTCTCCAGCGAGGAGACGATGCCGAGCAGCAGATCGCTCGTGGCTTCATCTTCCGCTCTTTCTGCCGCTTCCATGCCTTCCTTCAGCTCGCTGTCCAATTTCGCAAAATCCGCTACGATGGCTGCTACCATTTCATCAGCGCTTTCCTTGCCGCTGGCTTCGGAGATGCTGGCCGTCGCAAGGGCTTCGCGCAGGGTTGCGATCGGTGTGCCGCCAATGGCCAGCAGACGTTCGGCAATATCATCGATATAACCAGCCGCTTCGTTATAAAGGGCTTCGAATTTCTCATGAAGCGTAAAGAAGTTTGGACCTTTCACGAACCAGTGGAAATTGTGCAGCTTCGTGTACAGGACCGTCCAGTTCGCGATTTGCAGGTTCAGTTGTTTCTGCAGTTCTTGATTTGCTTGAGTTAAGGTTTGGTTTGCCATAGTGAATTCCTCCATTCAACATATCAGTTATTTGATAAGCCATTGTGACAAATACCTAAAACTTGAACTAACTTAAATTTAGACTAAATCTAAATCTTGTTTATATCATACCACTCCACTTTTAGATATGCAACCATCATTTTCATGAATATTGCATGAAATTCCAACAAGCATCAGGTTTATTCTGCACCTCTTCCGCCCTTCATATACAAAAGAACCGAACCGGTACACTCCTCCGGTTCGGTTCTACTCCATTTACCGCTCGCCGCGCAGATGCAGCTTAAATTGCTCCAGGCTTCGCTCCACTTGGCGAATGCCGTCCTCCACCAATCTGCGATCCACCGCATTTTCCAAATCAAAGGAAGGCCTGCGGGCCAGAGCCTTCTTCTCCTCTTCCCAATACGCTTGCCGGCGCTGGATTTCTTTATATTTGTCCAGCAGATCGGTAATAATATCGTAGAAGCGTTCATAATCAACGATAATGTCATCCAGGAAGCGATCGACTTCCTCCTTATCGTAGCCCCGCATTTTGGCGTCAAAATCTTTTTCGTGAATGGAGAGCGCATCCAGCTTAATCCCTAATTGCCGAAATAAGCTTTTCTGGTCTTCCAGCTTGCGCGCGTAATCGTCTTGCATTCCAAATCCCTCCGTACCTGCCTAAAAGGTTATCCAACGCAGTTAATCTGCAAAAGCAGTCGTATCTACTCTAATGTACCACATTATTGCCCTTTCGTTCATCTTCACGTTATGATGCGGGTGATACAAGTATTCGACATTGTCCCGATTTCTTTTTATAATAATCAATAGCCTGAGTCTAACATCTGGTGGTGAGTAGCGATTTTATACTTATGTACTTTTCTGTTATCGTTTCTGATCGTGTATTTCCTGATTCCCCCGCTCGGTAAGCTGGCTTTCCGCCTGGACTTCGTGGACAAACCCCGAGCGGACGTCGAACGCAAGATCCATCGTCAGCCGATTCCGCTGACGGCCAGCTATGCGATATTTGCCGGGTTCTTCATTGCATACCTGCTGTTTACGCGCAACTTCTCCTGGGAGACGGGAGCGCTGTTTGCCGGCGGGGTGCTTTTGCTGGCCATTGGGACCATCGACGACTGGTACAAAACCAAAGGCAAAGACTTTCCGGCGCTGCCTAAACTGATCGTCCAAGTGTCCGCTGCAGTGCTGGTTTATGCATCCGGCATCACCTTCAGTGGCTTTGTAAATCCGTTTAGCGGCGATTATGTCCTGTTGCCGGCCTGGCTTCAGTTCATTTTAACGATTCTCTGGATCTTTGGCGTCACCACCGTCATCAATTTCTCGGACGGATTGGACGGCTTGGCCGGAGGATTATCCGCGATCTCGGCCGTGACGCTGTTTGTGGTGGCCTTAACCAAAGGGCAAACCAACTCCGCGATGCTCTCGGTTGCCCTGATTGGGGTAACGCTGGCCTACCTGCGGTACAACAAGCCGCCGGCCAAAGTTTTTATGGGCGATGCCGGAGCTACGTTCCTTGGGTTTATGCTGGCGGTGATCGCACTGGACGGCGCCTTCAAGCAAGCTACGGTCCTGTCCCTGTTTATTCCGGTGCTTGCCCTCGGCGTACCGATTTTCGATAATCTGTTTGTCGTGATCAAGCGGATGCTGCAAGGAAAATCACCTTACGTCGCCGATGCCAGCCAAGTCCATTATCGGCTGCTTCGGGCCGGGTTAAATCAGAAGCAGGTGGTTATGTTCCTGTACCTGATCAGCACCTGTCTGGGACTGTCGTCCATCATTCTTCTGCTGTTGCAAGTCTAACGCACGAAAGCAAACGGCCTTCCCGCCGTTCAAGCCAAAAAGCGCGTGCCCGGGTATTCCCGGCAGCACGCGCTTTTTTGATCGCGATAACAACCTCACAAAAAAAAGACCCCATCGGAGTCTCGTTTATTGGCATCAAGATGATTTATTCGTATCTGCAGCGGGTTGAACTTCCGCTTTCTGCGGCTGCTCGTCTTCGAGAATCTCCCCGCGCGCGCCTCTCTTAAATTCCTTGAGCATCGTGCCAAAGCTGCGCCCTAATTCCGGCAGCTTGCTGGGACCAAATAACAACAATGCTGCGATGACTAGAAGCAGCAAATGAGACGGACGCAACAAGTTTTCAAGCACATTTATCACTCCCATCGAGTATCCTTGTGGACATTATACTACTTTATTGAATACAATGGAAACCCTTTATCATCAGTTCCGGCTGTCCCTGCAAACAAGACGACGCTAGGCCATAAACCATTTCCCTCTTCTGGGCATATGCTGTGTCATCATGTATTGCAAAGGAGCGAACATCATGGGTTCTTACAGTCTGTTGGCCGTCATCGCCATTGGAATCGCGTCCAACTTGGATAATGCGGGAGTCGGTATCGCCTACGGAGTACGAAAAATCCGCATTCCATGGTATTCCAATCTGGCCATCGCCGCCATCTCCTTCTTGGCCACTCTGGTGTCGGGTTATTTCGGAAGCTGGTTATCCTCGTGGGTCCATCCCTGGATCGGACAGTTGTTGGGGACGATTGTGATCATTGGGGTTGGCGTATGGGTACTATTGCAGCCATTTCTGGAGAAGAAGAACATAGCTATCCAGGAGGAGGATGACGTCAATCCGCTGACCCGCTTGCTGCGCAATCCTGAAGAAGCAGACAAGGACAGCTCCAAATCCATCAGTCTTGGCGAATCGATTGTCCTGGGGATCGCCTTGGCCATGAATGCGCTGGCCGGCGGCTTTAATGCCGGTATCACCCAACTGAACATCTGGTATACTTCGCTGTCCGTTGGCTTGTTCAGCTACCTGTTGCTGGCCGCATGCGCCGGCTTTGCCGAGAAGGTCGCCGCGGAGAAATTCGGTAACCGGGCCACTGTCATTTCCGGCCTGCTGTTAATCCTCATTGGCATTCATCAACTCTTTTAAACATCGCACACGATTAGCGAAGCCCCTTTTATCCTAAGGGGCTTTGCTGAGTTTCTAGCAAACTACCTTGTCTACAAATTTTCCTATATAATGAAGAGGATGGTTCCTAATAAGGGAGGTTCGATTTATGAACTGGAATTGGTTTCATAGCTATGAAAAGGATTTAGCGGCGGCTTTCGATCAGGCCGAGACGATTCTTTCCGGGCTGCCGGAGGAATTTCGAGGACATGGCCTCAATTACTTGGGGAAATTCCACGCGTTGAAAAAATCTGGCTCCCAGAACTACATATGCTATTTACTGCCATTCTGGATGCAGGAGGCTGCCGGCGCAAAGCCGGAGCTCAGCCGCGAGTTAACCGTAGCCATGATCTTGGTCATGCTGCATTACCATTTAATCGATGAAGTGATGGACAATCCAGAGGCGGGGGACAAGTGGAAGCTGCCGCTGGCGAATTTGCTTCAACTTGAATTTACTCGCATTTACGCCGCTTTGTACGCTTCCGATTCCCCGTTTTGGAGTTATTACCGGAAATATGCTGCAGAATGGGCGGAAGCGGTCTTGTTAGAAAATCAACATGATTTCTTCCAAGACAACCCGGTTCGCATTGCGCATAAAGCTTCCCCTGTAAAGCTGTCCGTGGCTGGCATGCTGCTCCTGACCGAACACGACCGGCTGATTGCTCCTTTCGAAGCCGCCGTTGATGCCGTATTGGTGACGCTCCAGATGCTGGATGATTGGGAGGATTGGGAGAAAGATTTACGAGAAGGAAGCTATAATTCTCTGATTTCCGTCGTGCAGCACGAACTGCAAATTCCATCGGATCGCAGACCTACACCGGATGAAGTCAAACACGCCTTGCATGTGCGGGACATCCTGTTCATTTTTGCCGAACGAACGGATCAGAATGCAGCAATTTTAGAGGTGAATGCCCCGGGTCTGACGCACTTACACGAGTTCCACGACTATCTCAGAACCAATCTTCGGCAGGGAGCAGAAAGTTTAAGAGATGAGCGGAGTTTGCTAGCCCAAGGCGGTTTAGCCTATTGGTTGGCAAATCAGAAGATCCTATCCTAGCGTTCTATCGAATTCCATGTTATAGTAATAAGGAAAATATAACTATTTTTTCTGAGAAAGGGTGATCTTATGACATCAGGAGCGCTCCTTCAAACGCAAGTTGTTGAAAAAGCTTGGCAAGATCCTAGCTTCAAAGCGAAGCTACTTGCCGACCCGAAAGCTGCGATCCAGGAGGCACTCGGTGTAGTTCTCCCGGATCACATCAAAATCAAAGCAGTAGAGGAGAGCACGGACGAATTTTACGTCGTACTGCCGCCTCAACCGGAGAAAGTTGTTATGAGCAAAATCAAACCAGCAGGAATCTGGGGCGAATAACCCCTACCGATCTTCGCTAGCACTCAGGCAGGGACCGAACGAACTTATCCCATCGCATACTCCTCAACTTGAACGGAGGGGAAGCGGATAACGACTTCGGTCCCTGCTCCTTTTTTGCTCGTAAAATGAATTTGACCGTTCATCACCTCAATAATCCGGAACGTCACCATCAAACCTAGCCCCGTCCCCTTCGTTTTGTTGGAGAAATAAGGCTCACCCAAGCGGGCCAGCACTTCTTCGTCCATCCCCTCGCCGTTGTCCTTGATATGGATCACCACATCGTCGTTTTCTTCATAGCTCCAAATTTGGATGTCGCCTTCGCCCCGAAGTGCTTCAATACTATTCTTGATGATATTGATAAATGCTTGCTTGAATTTGGAAGAATTGCCGCGCACATAAAGGTTTTTAGGAATATGAACCGTGATTTTGCCCCCCTGCAAATTCGCTAGAGGAATCAGGATCCCTTCGATATGAATAAATTCTTCCAGCACGTTCAGCGTCGTCACCTTGCCGCCTTCCGGCTTGGCGAAAGTGAGGAAGTCCGTAATAATCGCCGAAGCGCGATCAAGCTCTTCCAACGCCATGCTTAAATACACCTTGTCCGAATTCTGCTGCTTCTCAACGAGCAGTTGCAGAAAGCCTCGGGTCACCTGCAGCGGGTTGCGGACCTCGTGGGCGACCGAAGCGGCTAATTCGCTGATGATCTCCATTTTCTCCGAACGCTGCAGCTCGTTATTAAACATCTCCAACTGCTTGGAGTATTCCACGACTTGCCGGTGATTCTCCGCAAATCTTCGGCCCAAGATGATAATCAACGAGGTCAAGAAGCAAACGATGCCTAATTTCCACAAAAACAGCTTATAGTATCCGTCGTAATAGTAATACCAAATCAATTCGCCTGCGGATAGCAGCGTGAACGAGAGTACCCCGGCCAGAAAGATCAGCGCCTCTTTGTTCCCTTTCGCTACATAAACGGTTAAAATGCCAGCCAAGATCAGAAATTGCGCAATAATCAGATAACCTGCAAATTGAGTCGTAATGAGCTTATAGACATCATAGTAGCGATTACCGGACAACTCGTTCGCTAACAGCAATAGCATACAGAGCGCGGAGAAGACCACAAACACTTTGCGCGAACGCCGGATTAAAGCAAAATATCCGGGACCAAAGATTTTTTCAAAGAAAAAGATAAACGAAGGAAGCAGGATGAACAAAGCCAGGTCAAACATCACCACCAGTATTCTGCCCGCCGTCGTATAGTCAAACAGCCAAAATACAAACGGAGAATACGTCAGCACAAGCAAGCCGCTGGAAAAAATGACCGCACACAGCGAGAACCACATCGGCATATTCACATACTTCAGAAAAACAGAACAGAACAGCATAATCACCGCGATGAAGATCAGCGTGCTGCCCAAAATTAAGTCGGTGATGTTGCCGCGCACAAAGCTCTTGATCAATTCCTGGTTATTTCCGATTCGAATCGGGTCAAAGATCCCGATCGTATTTGTCGTCGAGGATACGCCGATATACAGCGTTTGACCCGAATTGTGCGAAGACACCGGCACCAGCACGCTGTTGATGCTAAAGTTAAATTTGCGCTGGGATTCGAAGACTTTGGCTCCATCCAAACTTACCGTAATGTGTTTACCATATATTTTATCGATCAATACGACCTGGGAATTATCCGTTATTTGGGGAAGCGTGATTTTGATCCACTGAACCATGCCCTTATCCGGCTTCACCGGGCTCTCTTCTCCCGCGCTTACACTCGTCCAGCCGTCCAGTCCCTCAAGCCATTCCTTGCTCGGATTAGGATCCAGCCGGTCCGTCCAAGTGACCTGCCAGTTTCTGATTTGCTGTACCTCCGAGCCCGCTGCACCCGAATTTCTAAAAATGATGCCGTAAAAAGCAGCAATGAATATGACAAACAAGACGACAAATCCTTTGATCAAAGACTTCATTAGAGCACCTCTGGAGATATTATAAAGTGTTAACCCGGTTGACGCGCCTCAGTTCGAAAGGATCTGAGTAGGGCTACTTTAAACCATTCGATTAAAATCTCGCAATAACCTTCAATTTATGGAAATAGTGATAATTTTTTTTAGAAGAAACGTGCCACAGTTATTTTACCTTGGATAAGTGGTTTTATCTATGAATAGTTTTCATTTTCTATTA